>JBBSNV010000090.1:0-7427 GCA_038260375.1 Reyranellales bacterium | reverse complement strand
GTGGCCCTGGCGGTGCGGCTGCGGCTGGAGCCGCTCAACGCCCATCGTGAAGGGCTGCGTCGCGCGGCCAAGCTGATGGCCACGCCTCTGCATGCGCGACGTGGCGCTGGTGCCGTGTGGCGCACCGTCGATGCCATCTGGCATGGACTGGGCGACACTTCGACCGACTATAATTACTACACCAAGCGCGCACTTCTGGCCGGCGTCTATGGCAGCACTATGTTGGTGTGGTTCGACGATAAGTCCGAGGGCTGCGCCAACACCTGGGCGTTCCTCGACCGGCGCATCGAGAACGTGATGCAGATCGAAAAGCTCAAAGGCCAGCTGTCCAAGCTGGTCGATCGCGGCCGGACGGCAACACGTCGAGCGTGATAGGGCGGGCGCAATGCGGCGTATCCGCGCCAGGTGCCGGCGATAAAAATCGACGTTCCAGCACGCTTCCCCCCTCCGGCATGCAGCGGTACTATGGTGCCGGGGACATCATAGAAATCATGCAGCGTAAGCTCGCCGTCATTCTTGCCGCCGATGTCGCCGGCTACAGCCGGCTCATGGCCGCGGACGAGGAGGCGACCCGCGCCACCTTGACGGCTTATCGCGCGGCGATCGGGGAGATCGTCGCCGAGCACGACGGGCGCATCTTCGGTACCTCGGGCGACAGCGTGATTTGCGATTTCGCCAGCCCGGTACAGGCGGTGCGCGCTGCGGTGGCGATGCAGCGCGGCCTGCAGCGGCGCAACGCCGACCTGCCCGAAGCACGCCGCATGGAATTCCGCATCGGTCTCAATCTGGGCGACGTCATGATCGACGAGCACGATCTGCTGGGCGATGCCGTCAACATCGCGGCGCGGCTACAGGAAGTGGCGGCGCCGGCTGGTATCTGCATCTCCGATGCAGTGCGGATGCAGATCGACGGCAAGCTGAATTTCGCCGTCGTGTCTCTGGGCGAGCGCAGCCTGAAGAACATTCCCAAGCCAGTACCGGTGTTTCGCGTCGATTGGAAGTTGGACGATCCTGCTGTTTCCGGCGTACTGGGCGGCGCTTTGACCTTGCCCGACAAGCCGTCGATCGCGGTGTTGCCGTTTGCCAATATGAGCGGCGATGCCGAGCAGGAATATTTTGCCGACGGCATCACCGAAGACATCATCACCGCGCTGGCGCGCTATCGCTGGTTCTTCGTCATCGCCCGCAATTCGACCTTCACCTACAAAGGCCGCGCGGTTGATATCAAGCAGGTGGCGCGCGAATTGGGCGTGCGCTACGTGTTGGAAGGAAGCGTGCGCAAGGCAGGGTCCCGCATCCGCGTCACGGCGCAGTTGATCGAGGCGGAGACCGGCAACCATCTTTGGGCCGAGAAATACGACCGCAACTATGCTGACGTGTTCGATATCCAGGACGAACTGACTGAAAGCGTGGTCGGCGCCATCGAACCGGAGATATTGCTGGGCGAAAGCCGGCGCGCCACCGGCAAGAGCATCGACAATCTCGACGCTTTCGACTGCTGCGCACGCGGCATCTGGCATTTTTACCAGTTCGGCGCCGACGACAACCGCCAGGGCGAGTTGCTGCTGCGCCGCGCCATCGAGCTGGATCCTAAAATGGCGCGCGCCCATATGGGGTTGGCGCGGTTGCTGTTCGGACGCTGCTGGTGGGGCTGGAGCGATGACATCAAGCGCGATGCCGCGAGCGCCTATCACTCGGCGCAGCTTGCGGTGACGCTCGACGACCGCGACCCCTATGGGCATTACATCGCGGCGATGAGCGGCTTGCTGTTGCAGCGCCATCAGCAGTGCCTGGCGGAGGCGCAGCGCGCCATCGATCTCAGTCCCAACTTCGCCCTGGGGTTTCTGGGATTGACCCTGGCGCGCATCTTCATCGGCCATTTCGAGGGAGCGCTCGATCCCGCGTTGCGCGGCATGCGGCTGAGCCCCAACGATCCGCTGACTTTCGAGTTCATCAATTCGATCGCGCTGGCGCATTACCAAATGGGCAATTATGACGAGGCGCTGCACCATATCGAACGTGGCTTGCGCAGCCGTCGCACTTATGGCGGCCTGCGCACTTTGCTGGCTACGTTGGGTCAGCTTGGGCGCAACGACGAAGCCATTACCGCGCAGGCCGAAATGGAGCGGATCAAACCGGGCGACGCGCAGGCGCATTGGCGGGCCACTACCGGCTATGCCGACCCTGCGCATCGCCAGCATCTGATCGAAGGCTTGCGCAAGGCCGGCATGACCAATCCCGGCTTGGCCAATCCCGGCTTGGCCAATCCCGACATGACCGGCGGCTAATTCCACGGCTCGAAACGGGAGGCCGGCAAGACGCTTGCCGCCACGAGCTTGGTTGCCCATGCTTCCGACAATAAAAAGTGGAGGAAGCGATGAAATTCGGCGTGTTCTACGAATTGCAGCTGCCGCGGCCATGGGCCGAGGGCGCCGAGCATCGCCTGTTCCAGGACGCGCTGTCGCAGATCGAATTGGCCGACCGGCTAGGCATCGATCACGCTTGGGCGGTCGAGCATCATTTCCTCGAGGAATATTCGCATTGCTCGGCGCCGGAAGTATTCCTGGCTGCCGCCGCCGGCCGCACCAAGAACATCCGCCTGGGTCACGGCATCCGCCAGGTGATCGCCAACTACAACCACCCGGCGCGCACCGCCGAGGTGGTGGCGTCGCTGGATTTGGTGTCGAACGGCCGGGTCGATTTCGGTATCGGCGAGGGCGCCACGCGCTTGGAACTGGGCGGCTTCAACATTCCGGCGCGCGAGAAACGCGCCATGTCGTTGGAGGCGGCTGAGCAGATCGCCAACATGATGGTGATGGAGCCCTATCCCGGCTACCAGGGCAAATCGTTCTCGATGCCGGCGCGTAACGTGCTGCCTAAGCCGCTGCAAAAGCCGCATCCGCCGATGTGGATGGCCTGCACCAACCGTGACACCATCAAGATCGCCGCCAGCTTGGGCCTGGGCGCTTTGGCTTTCTCCTTCCTCGATCAGGAGGAAGCCAAGAAATGGGCCGAGATCTATTACGGCATCATCAAGAGCGAGGAATGTGTGCCGCTCGGCCATCGGGTCAACGCCAACATCGCCATGGTCTCGGCGTTCTCGATCCATCCCGACCGCCAGGAAGCGATCCGCCGCGGCCAAGAGGGCTTCGAGTTCTTCGGCTACGCCATCAACGCGCTGGTAGCGCAAGATGTGCGGCCCGGCCGCTCGCAGCTGTTCAAGGATTTCCAGGCTAAGCGCGCGGCTGGCGCCATTCAGCTCGGCCGCGATTTGAATTCGGCGCCGGGCATCGGCACGGCCGCCGAACTGGCGCAGCACATCCGCCAGTTCGAAGCGGTCGGCGTCGATCAGATCATCTTCCTGCAACAGGCCGGCAACAACAGCCACGCCGATATCTGCGCTTCGTTGGAGCTATTCGGCAAGGATGTGCTGCCCGAGTTTGCCGCCAAGCGCGCCGCCAACGAGGCGCGCAAGCAGGCCGAATTGGCGCCTTACATTGCGGCGGCGCTGAAGCGGAAGAAATACCTGAAACCGCTGCTCGATCACGAGATCCCGATCGTCGAGGCCTCGGTCAAGAAAGCGCAGATTGCGTAATCAGCCGTCACCCCGGCCGGGCATCTCTGCCAGCAGGACGCGGATGGTCTTCTTGCCGACACCGGGCATGGTGTCGAGCAGTTGGGCTTTGTGCTGCAAGTCGGATTGCCGTTCGATCAGGGCAGCAATCTCGACTGGACTGATCTTTACGAGAGCCTAATGATCTAGCACCGGCGTTTGCATCGACATGGACCCCGGATAGCGTCCGCATCGGAATGCGGCCGCTTCCGGGGTGACGAAGGAAGTAGTGAGGGAGAACAGCTATGCCCGGCGCGCTGGACGGAATCAAAGTCGTCGATCTGACGGCGGTGCTGCTGGGCCCCTATGCCACGCAGATGATGGCGGATATGGGCGCCGAGGTGATCAAGATCGAGCCGCCGGTGGGCGACCTGCTGCGCAATTCGGGGCGCGGCCGCACGCCCAAGATGGGGCCGATCTATCTGGCAGCCAACCGCAACAAGCGCTCGATCTGCCTCGACCTGAAAAAGCCCGAAGCGATCGAGATCGTCAAGCAGCTGGCGCGCGATGCCGACGTGTTCATCCACAACAACCGGCCCCAGGCGATCGAGCGGCTGGGGCTGGGCTACGACGCCATCAAGGCGATCAATCCCGGCATCGTCTACGCCTATGCGCATGGCTACGGCCGCGGCGGTCCCTATGCCGAGAAGCCGGCGTTCGACGATCTGGTGCAGGGCATCAGTGGCGCCGCCACTCTGCAATCGCGCGTCGATGGCGGACCGCCGCGCTACATGCCGGCCTTGATTGCCGACAAGACCACCGGCCTGCATCTAGCCATCGCCGTGCTGGGCGCGCTGGTGCATCGCGGCCGCACCGGCCAGGGCCAGGTGATCGAGGTGCCGATGTTCGAGACCCTGGTGTCGTTCTGGATGACCGAACACATGTTCGGCGAAACCTACGACCCTCCGATCGGCACCATGGGCTACGACCGCATCATCAACCAATACCGCCACCCCTTCCCCACTTTGGATGGGTTCGTCTGCGTGTTGCCCTATACCGACAAGCATTGGGCGGCGTTCTTCACCATCGTTGGCCGGCCCGACCTGGCCAAGGACGATCGTTTTCTGCTGACCGAGAATCGCGCCCAGCATTACGATGCGCTTTACCAGATCCTCGACAGCGTGATGCGCGACAAGACCACCACCCAGTGGCTGCCGTTGCTCGAAGCCGCCGACATCCCGGTGGTGCCGGTGCGCACCTTGGAGGAGTTGCTGGACGATCCGCATCTGGCGGCGGTGGGCTTCTACGAACAGCGCCAGCACCCCAGCCAGGGCAAGCTGCGCACCATGCGCAACCCGATGCGCTTTTCCCGGACGCCGACCGAGTATCGCCGCCATGCCCCCGATTTGGGCGAACAGGGTGCCGAAATTTTGCGCGAGGCCGGATTTCCGCAGGACAAAATCGACGCTCTGGCCAAGTCGGGCGCGCTGATCCTGCCGGCGTGACAGGGTGGCCGATTTCACAGTGCCGCCCGGGTTTCCCTCACAAGCCTGTGTGGCCATGAGCCAGCCGCCTTGCACGCCTTTCGGTCGCTGCTAGTATCCTGCACAACAAGCGGCGGCAAGCGCGCAGCGGAGGAACCATGGATTTGAATTTCAACGAAGACGATTTGAAGTTCCGCGACGAAGTCGTGGCCTTCGTCAAAGCCGAATTGCCAGATGGCGTTGCCGACAAGATGAAGCACGGCAAGCATCTGGGCAAAGACGACATCATGGCGTGGCAGCAGGCGCTGGGCCGCAAGGGTTGGCTGGTCAATTCCTGGCCCAAAAAGCAAGGCGGTCCGGGCTGGACCGCGACGCAGAAATACATTTTTGACAACGTCACGGCCGAGATGAATGCGCCCGGCATCGTGCCGTTCGGCACCAAGATGGTCGGTCCGGTGATCTACACCTTCGGCAACGACGAACAGAAGCAGCGCTTCCTGCCCGGCATTCGCGAATCCAAAGTGTGGTGGTGCCAAGGTTATTCCGAACCGGGCTCGGGCTCGGATTTGGCCTCGCTCAAGACCCGCGCCGTGCGCGAGGGCGACCATTATATCGTCAATGGCTCGAAGACCTGGACCACTCTGGCGCAATATGCCGACTGGATTTTCTGCCTGGTGCGCACCGATTCCAAAGGCAAGCCGCAAGAAGGCATCTCCTTCCTGCTGATCGACATGAAGTCGCCCGGCGTCACAGTGCAGCCGATCATCATGGCCGATGGCGGCCACGAGGTGAATTCGGTGTTCTTCACCGACGTCAAAGTGCCGGCCGAGAATTTGATCGGCAAGGAAGGCGAGGGCTGGACCTACGCCAAGTTCCTGCTGGCCAACGAGCGCTCGGGCATCGCCGCCGTGCCGCATTCCAAGAAGGGTGTGCAAGCGCTCAAGCGCATCGCCATGAGCGAGCAGCAGGACGGCAAGCCGCTGCTGCAGGACCCGTCGTTCCGCGACAAGGTGGCCGATCTGGAAGTGCAGTTGCAGGCGTTGGAATTCACCGAGCTGCGCATCCTGTCGGCCGAAGCCGGCGGCGGCGCGCCGGGCCCGGAAGTGTCGTTCCTGAAAATTCGCGGTTCGGAAATCCAGCAGCGCATTACCGAGCTGGTGACCGAGGCGGTGGGTTATTACGCCAATCCCTATCTGCCGGGCCTGCTGTGGCAGGGCAGCAACGAGGAACCGGTCGGGCCGGCCTATGCCCATACCGCGGCGCCACGTTACTTCAACACGCGCAAGACCTCGATCTATGGCGGCAGCAACGAGATCCAGAAGAACATAATCGCCAAGATGGTGCTGGGGCTTTAGAAGTTTCACCGCGCACCGCCGCCACCAATGAAACGTCGCCGGCAATTCCCGAGAAGATCTGGGCCGGCGAGCCAGGGAGTGTGAGATGGATCTATCGTTGAACGACGACCAGAAGATGCTGAAGGACAGCGTCGATCGTTTCGTGCGCGAGCAATACCCGTTCGAAACCCGGCGCAAGATCGCCGCCACCAACGAAGGCTGGTCGAAAGCCAATTGGGCCAAGTTCGCCGAGCTGGGCTGGCTTGGCATTCCGTTCGGCGAGGACGAGGGCGGCCTGGGCTGGGGCATGGTCGAGCTCAGCGTGGTGATGGAATCCTTCGGCCAGGGCCTGGTGTTGGAGCCCTATCTCGCCACCGTGGTGCTGGGGGGCGGCATCATCGCCCGCGCCGGCAGCGCGGCGCAGAAGCAAGCCATTCTGCTCGGCCTGGTCGAGGGCAAGGTGCAACTGGCCACCGCCTACTTCGAACAACAGGCGCGCTACAATCTGGCCGACGTGAAGACCAGCGCCAAGAGAGAAGGCGCAGGGTTCGTCATCTCGGGCCAGAAGGGCGTGGTGTTTAACGGGCCCAGCGCCGACCACTTCATTGTCGCCGCCCGCACCTCAGGCGGCCAGCGCGATGCCAAAGGCATCACCTTGTTCCTGGTCGATGCCAAGGCCAAAGGCATCACGCGCCGCGACTACCCGACCCAGGATGCGTTGCGCGCCTCGGAGATCGCTTTCGACAACGTGGCGGTCGGCGCCGTTGCGGTGATCGGCAAGCTCGATGACGGGCTGTCGGTGTTGGAAGAGGCGATCGATCGCGCCACCGTGGCGATCTGCGCCGAAGCGGTCGGCTGTATGGACGCGCTCAACGCCGCCACGCATGAGTATCTCAAGACCCGCACCCAGTTCGGCGTGCCGATCGGCAAGTTTCAGGTGCTGCAGCATCGCATGGTCGACATGTTCATGGAGGTCGAGCAGGCGCGGTCGATGACGATCATGGGCGTGCTCAAGCTCGACCTGCCGGCGAACGAGCGCATGGCCGCGGTGTCGGC
>JBBSNV010000089.1:0-7476 GCA_038260375.1 Reyranellales bacterium | reverse complement strand
CGCCGAAGCCGACCGATCCCAACAAAGCGTCGGTCAAAGCGTGCAAGCCGACATCGGCGTCGGAATGGCCGACCAGGCCGCGCTCATGCGCCACTTTCACGCCGCACAGCATGACGTGATTGCCATCGCCAAAGGCGTGGACATCGAAGCCGGTACCGATGCGGATTTCGCGTTGCTGCAGAATGGTCTCCAGCCGGTGTAAATCGGCCTCGCTAGTGATCTTGAAATTGTCGGGACTTCCTTGCACCAGCGCAACCTCGATGCCGGCGCGTTCCGCTACTTGCGCATCGTCGGTCAATGCATCGCGCTCGGCTTGCGGCAGGCGTGCCGCCTCGCGGTGCGCCTCGAGGATGGCGGCGAAGCGAAATACTTGCGGGGTTTGCGCCTGCCATAACCTATCGCGCGCGACCGTAGCGGCAATCGTGTCGCGACCGCGCTTCAGCGTATCGACCACTTGCAAGGCGGCAATGGCCCCGCCATGGCGCGACGCTTGCTCGATCAAACTGGCAACGAGGTCGGCATCGACCAATGGCCGCGCGGCGTCCTGGATCGCCACCAAGATGGGTTGGCGCGCGGCGAGACTCTCCAGCCCGTTGAGCACCGATTGCCGGCGCGTGTCGCCGCCCATAATGGGCGGCAGCAGCGACAAGCCATCGACCGCTTCGCGATACGAAGCCTCATCGCCCGCAGCGATGACGACGGCGACATGGGCGAATTGACCGGTGGTGATACTGCGCTCAAGGGCCAGGCGCAAAATGGTTTGGCCGTTCACTTTTCGGTATTGTTTGGCCACGGCGCCGCCCAGCCGCGCGCCCTTGCCGGCGGCAACGATCAAGGCGATGCAATCTTCGACAGCCATTCGTGACCCCGCTAAGCCCTTCGTTTAGCACAGAAAGGAGCTTGGTCGAGACCTCACAGGAGCCGCACGCGCACTGGTTAATGCACCACCGTGGTGCAATGCAATATTTCCTTTGCGCATACATCTCGCTTGGGGCATAAATGACCAAAGTTTATGCAGAATGAATGATGCCCATAAAATGAGCATTGCAATTGGTCCGGTTAAGATCGAAGACGCTGTCGTGTTGGCGCCAATGTCTGGCGTTACCGATATGCCGTTCCGCCGCTTGGTCAAGCAGAGCGGCGCAGGTTTGGTGGTGTCGGAAATGATCGCCAGCGAGGCGATGATCCGTGCCACCCGCCGCACGATGAAAATGGCGTCGAACTGCGCCGAAGAATTTCCCATGGCTGTCCAACTCGCGGGCTGCGAGCCCGAGGTGATGGCCGAAGCCGCGCGCCTCAACGAAGACCGTGGCGCTGCCATCATCGACATCAATTTCGGCTGCCCGGTGAAGAAGGTAGTCAACGGCCATGCCGGCTCGGCTTTGATGCGCGACGAGATCAAGGCGGCGCAGATCCTCGAAGCCACGGTCAAGGCAGTTTCCATTCCGGTCACCCTGAAGATGCGCACCGGCTGGGACGACGCCAATCGCAACGCGCCGAGCCTGGCACGCATCGCCCAGAACAGCGGCATCAAGATGATCACCGTGCACGGGCGCACGCGCTGCCAGTTCTACGAGGGCAGCGCCGATTGGAGCTTCGTGCGCCAGGTGAAAGAATCCGTATCGCTGCCGGTGATCGTCAATGGCGACATCACTACGGTCGAGGCCGCGGAAGAGGCGCTGCGCCTGTCCGGCGCCGACGGCGTGATGATCGGCCGTGGCGCCTATGGCCGGCCGTGGTTTCTACGCCAGGTGATGCATTATCTGCGCACCGGCGAGAAGCTGCCCGACCCGTCCTTGGCCGAGCAATACGCCACGGTGCGGGGGCATTACGACGACATGCTGTCGCATTACGGCCTCGATACCGGCCTGCGCATGGCGCGCAAGCATCTGGGTTGGTACTCCAAAGGCCTGGACAACGCCGCCGAGTTCCGCTCGACCGTCAACCGGATGGGCGAACCCGATCAGGTGCGCCAGCATCTGGCCGATTTCTTCCTGCCCGCGATCGAAAGGCAGGCAGCCTAGCCATGGCATTGCGTGCGCCTGCCTTCGCTCAACAACGCACGCCCAGCACCAACGCCATTCTCGCGGCCTTACCTGACGCCGTAATCGTGGCCGATGCCGCCGGCGTCATCGAATATGCCAACCCGGCGGCGGAGCAATTCTTCGGCACCGGCATCACCTTGTTGATCGGCCACAATCTGCGCGAATTCGTGCCCGGCGATTCGCCGCTGTTCTCGTTGTTCGATCAGGTGGTGCAGACCGGCGTGACGGTGGCGGAAAACGGCGTGACCTTGGCATCGCCGCGTATCGGCAGCCGCTTCGCCGCGCTGCAGATCAGCCCGATCGCCGAAGCGCATGGCAAAGTCGCCATCGTGCTGCACGAATCCTCGATCGCGCGCAAAATCGACCAGCAATTGTTCCATCGCAACGCGGCGCGCTCGGTCACCGCGATGGCGGCGATGCTGGCGCATGAGATCAAGAATCCGCTGTCCGGTATTCGCGGTGCGGCTCAACTGATCGAGCAAAATCTGTCCGAAGAAGAAAAAGAACTGACGCAGCTGATCTGCGAGGAGACTGACCGCATTTGCGCGCTGGTCGATCGCATGGAAGCCTTTGCCGATGGGCGGCCGATCGAGCGTGGCGCGGTCAACATCCACCAGGTGCTGGGCCATGTGCGCAAAGTGGCGCAGAACGGCTTCGGCAAGCATGTGCGCTTCGTCGAGACCTACGATCCGTCGCTGCCGCCGGTATTCGGCAATCGCGACCAGCTGATCCAGGTGCTGCTGAACCTGGTGAAGAACGCCTGCGAAGCCGTGCCGCGCGAAGGCGGCGAGGTGCAGCTGGCCACCGCTTATCGCCAGGGCGTGCGCCTGGCCTTGCCTGGCACACGCCAGCGCGTCCACCTTCCGTTAGTCGTAACCGTTACCGATAACGGCGCGGGCATCGCCGACGAATTACGGCCGCATCTGTTCGATGCGTTCGTGACCAACAAACCCAACGGCACGGGCTTAGGCTTGGCGCTGGTGGCAAAAATAATCAACGACCATGGGGGAGTGGTCGAGTTCGACAGCGAACCGCGGCGCACGACATTCAACGTGATGCTGCCGGTCCACTCCGAGCTCGGCAAACGCAAGATAGGCTCGGCTTTCGCTAAGGGTGAGGAAGCATGAGTGCGAAGATTCTGGTTGCCGACGACGATCGTGCCATCCGCACGGTGTTGACCCAAGCCCTGGGCCGGCTGGGCCACGACGTACGCACCACCGGCAATGCCGCCACTCTGTGGCGCTGGGTGCAGGAAGGCGAGGGCGACCTGGTGATCACCGACGTGGTGATGCCCGACGAAAACGGCCTCGACCTGGTGCCGCGTATCCGCAAGCTGCGGCCCGATCTGCGCATCATCGTCATGAGCGCGCAGACCACGTTGCTTACGGCAGTGAAAGCCACCGAACGCGGCGCGTTCGAATATCTGCCCAAGCCGTTCGATCTCAACGCACTGGTCAACAGCGTCGATCGCGCGCTGGCGCAGCATGCGCCGCGCAACACGCCATCCAGCACCACTCCCAAGGAAGACGAAGGATTGCCGCTGATCGGCCGCTCGCCGGCCATGCAGGAAATCTATCGCACTCTGGCGCGGCTGATGAGCACAGATTTGAGCGTAATGATCAGCGGCGAGTCCGGCACCGGTAAGGAACTGGTGGCGCGCGCGTTGCACGATTACGGCAAGCGCCGCAACGGCCCATTCGTGGCGATCAACATGGCCGCCATTCCCCGCGAATTGATCGAGAGCGAATTGTTCGGCCACGAGCGCGGCGCTTTCACCGGCGCCACACAACGCTCGGCCGGCCGGTTCGAGCAGGCCGCCAGCGGCACCTTGTTCCTCGACGAGATCGGCGACATGCCGATCGAGGCCCAGACCCGCCTGCTGCGTGTGCTGCAGGAAGGCGAATACACTACCGTGGGCGGCCGCACGCCGATCCGCGCCGATGTGCGCATCGTCGCGGCCACCCATCACGATCTGCGCCGGCTGATTCAGCAAGGCCTGTTCCGCGAGGATTTGTTCTATCGCCTTAACGTGGTGCCGATCCGGCTGCCCCCTCTGCGGGAGCGCCCCGAGGACGTGGCCGAACTGGCCAACCACTTCCTGGCCGAAGCCGCATCGGAAGGGCTTCCCCATAAAGTATTGGAAAACGACGCGCTGGAGCGGCTGCGCCAGCACCGCTGGCCGGGAAATGTGCGCGAACTGGAGAATTTGGTGCGCCGCTTGGCCGCGCTCTATTCGCAGGAATCGATCGGCGCTGATGTCATCAACGGCGAGTTATCCGAAGCCGCGCCGCGCGACGCCGCCAATGCGCCGGCGGAGCGCGAATCGCTGAGCGATGCCGTGGATCGGCACATTCGCGAATACTTCGCCGCGCACCAGGACCGGCTGCCGCCCAACGGACTCTATGATCGGGTGTTGCACGAGATCGAGCGGCCGCTATTGTCGCTCACACTGGCTGCCACGCGCGGCAATCAGGTAAAAGCGGTGGAATTGCTGGGCCTTAATCGCAACACATTACGCAAGAAGATTCGCGAACTCGATATACAGGTCGTGCGCGGAATTCGCTAAACTCCCGGCAGTCGCTGTTTGACCTGCAGGAGTCGGCCACGGGGCCGGCCTCGCACCGGAGTTCTATATTTGGCATGACAACGGTTGAGCAGATTTCTCCGGCATATCGATTGATGCGCCGCGCCGTCAATATCGGCATCGGGCCGGTCGGAACCATCTTCCTGACGATCGCCGGGCTCCTGGCCGGCGGCGCGACCTATTTCGCAGTCTATGGTGTCGCGCCCGACCTGCTGGCCAAGAACGACTTGCCCAAGCTGCTGCTGGCCGACATCGCGATCGTGTTGATCCTGTCGTGCATGATTGCCTTCCGCCTAGTGTCGATCCTGATCGCGCGCCGTCGCGGCAAGGCAGGAGCCCGGCTGTATGTCCGCATGGTGCTGCTGTTCAGCTTGATGGCGGTGTTGCCGACCGTCGTGGTTGCCACCTTCATCGGTTACACCGTCAACACGACTTTGCAGGAGCTGTTCAACAATCGGGTGAAAAGCTCGCTCGAAGATGCCTTGGCGGTGTCCAGCGTCTATGTCGAAGAACGCCAGCAAGCGATCCAAGCCAACGTCAGCCCGTTTGTCGATTTTTTGCGACAAAACATTGGCGGCTTGATGTTGAATGAACAGCAGATGGCTACGACGCTTTCCAGGTTCCTTGTCAGCAACGGGTTTTCCGAAGTCGCCATCATCGACCAGCTCGGCACGCCCGTCTCGCGCGGACAAGGACAATCGGGCGGTACCGAATACATTCGCCCACCACAAAGCGAAATCCAGGCGTTACTGCAACAGTCGAAAGAAAGCCCGAAAGCCGATTCTGCGCTGGCAAAGTTCTTTTTTACCCCAGACCGCAACGACCGCATCGCCTTCCTGGTGCTGATCTCGCCGGACCAGAATCTGTTTTTGTATGTCAGCCAATACGTCAACCCGACCTTGCTGGAACAGGTCAAGCGCGTTCGCCAGACCACTGCCGCCTTCACCGATCTCGAGGGCGAGCGCAGCGCCAATCTGCTGCGCCTGGCGATGATCCTGGTGATCATCGTGTTGGTCATGTTGCTGCTGGCGGTGTGGATCGGCATCCTTTATGCCACGCGGCTGTCTGAACCGATCAGCGCCTTGATCGGCGCGGCCGAACGCGTGCGCGGCGGCGATTTGTCGGTGCGGGTCGACGAACCGCGCACCGAAGACGAGTTGGGCGTGTTGAGCCGCGAGTTCAACCGCATGACCGGCCAACTGGCCGAACAGCGCCAAGAACTGATCGCCGCCAACAGCCAGCTCGACGAACGCAGCCGCTTCACCGAAGCGGTGCTGGCGGGCGTGTCCTCCGCGGTGATCAGTCTGGACGTAGACGGCAAGATCGAACTGGCCAATCGCGCCGCGCACGAATTATTCGGCGTCGGCGACCTGCTGGGCTCCAGCTTGGCCGACCGTGTGTCTGGTGTGGGCGGGCTGCTGGAACTTGGGCTGTCGCGGCCCAGCCGCACCGCTCAGGAAGAGCTGGAGTTCCGTCGCAACGGCGAAACCCGCACCTTGCTGACCCGCGTGACGGTCGAGCAATTCGAGCCAGGCGAGGGCGGCCGCAGTCGGCTGCTGGGTTTCGTCGTTACCTTTGACGACGTGACCGATTTGTTGTCGGCGCAACGCAAGGCGGCTTGGGCCGACGTGGCGCGGCGCATCGCCCATGAAATCAAAAACCCGCTGACGCCGATCCAGCTTTCGGCCGAACGGCTCAAGCGCAAATACCTGAAGCAAATCGTGGACGACCCTGAAACCTTCACCATTTGTACCGACACCATTATCCGCCAAGTCGGCGATATCGGGCGCATGGTCGACGAATTCTCTTCCTTCGCTCGCATGCCGCGCCCGGTGTTGCAGAACGAGGACGTCAAGGAGATCTGCTCGCAAGCGATGTTCCTGCAGCGCAATGCCCAGCCGCAAATCTTTTTCGCCAGCCATCTGCCCGATCATCCGGTCGAATTGCCGGTCGATCGGCGCCAGATCGGCCAGGCGCTGACCAACCTACTGAAGAACGCAAGCGAGGCGATCGAAGGGCGGCCGCATGTCGAAGGCGTGGGCTTGCCGCAAGGCGAAATCGCCATGCGCATGGAGCAAGACGGCGACAAAATCGCCATCGTGATCGAGGACAATGGCCGGGGCCTGCCGCAGGCCGAACGCTCGCGCCTGACGGAACCTTATGTGACGACACGCGCTAAGGGCACGGGGCTGGGGCTGGCCATCGTGAAAAAGATCATGGAAGATCACGGCGGTTATCTGCTACTGGAGGATCGCGACGGCGGCGGCGCCCGCGTTTCCCTGGTATTCCTACGCAGCCAGACCGCCGCCCTCGCTTCAAACCAATCGGCATCGGCCCAACAACAATCTTCGTCATTTAAGACCGCTCATGGCGCATGACATTCTGATCGTCGACGACGAAGCCGATATCTGCATGCTGATTGGCGGCATTTTGCAGGACGAGGGCTATACCTGTCGTGCGGCCCACACCAGTGGCGAAGCGTTGGAAGCGATCAACCAGCGCCGCCCGACTTTGGTCATTCTCGATGTCTGGCTACAGGGCAGCCAACTCGACGGCTTGCAGCTGCTGGAATCGCTGAAAATGGATCATCCGCCCACGCCGGTGGTGATGATCTCGGGTCATGGCACCATCGATACTGCGGTGGCCGCCATCAAGGCCGGCGCCTACGACTTCATCGAAAAGCCGTTCAAATCGGACCGCCTGCTGCTGATCGTGCACCGCGCCATCGAGGCGGCGCTGCTCAAGCGCGAGAACGCCATGTTGCGCCAGCGTGCCGGCGGCGCTGCGGTGCTGACCGGCGCTTCGCCGCCGATCGCCCAATTGCGCGGCGCGGTCGAGCGGGTGGCG
>JBBSNV010000088.1:0-7553 GCA_038260375.1 Reyranellales bacterium | reverse complement strand
GGGCCGCTTCCAGTTCTCCGAGGAGAAGCCGAACAACGTCAGGTAACGGATGCCCAATTCGCCTGCGCCGCGCACCGTTCGGCGTACTGCTTCGGCGCCCTGGCGATGGCCCGCCGTCCGCGGCAGTCCGCGCGCCGTAGCCCAACGGCCGTTGCCATCCATGATGATGGCGACGTGCACGGGTGGCGCGGCCGGCGTAGCGGCCGAATGACGGGCTGCCTCCATCGAATTATACCTGCGAGATCTCGGTTTCCTTTTGCGCCAACGCGTCGTCGACCTTCTTGATGTACTGGTCGGTCAAAATCTGCACCCGTTCGGACAGCTTGCGATGCTCGTCCTGCGAGATATCGCCGTCCTTTTCCGCCTTCTTCAGCAGCTCCATGCCGTCGCGGCGCACGTTGCGCACGGCGATGCGGCCGGTCTCGGCGTATTTATGCGCGATCTTCTTCAACTCGTTGCGGCGGTCTTCGCTCAAAGCCGGAAGCGGCACGCGCACGGTCTGTCCATCGGTCGCCGGGTTCAATCCCAGCCCGGCGTCGCGGATCGCCTTATCTACGGCCGACACCAGCGCCTTGTCCCACACCTGGACCGTGATCATGCGCGGCTCGGGCACGGAGATGTTGCCGACCTGGTTGAGCGGCATGCGGCTGCCATAGGCTTCAACCTGGATCGGCTCGAGCAGACTGGCCGAGGCGCGGCCGGTGCGCAGGCCGCCGAATTCCTTCTTCAGCGCGTCGAGGGCGCCGCCCATGCGTTTTTCCAAATCGGCGAGATCGGGTTGTGCCACGGCTAAACCTCATCCGTGATGATGGTGAAACGGCCCTTGCCTTGAACCACAGAGGCAAATGCGCCTGGATTATGCAGCGAAAAGACGATGATCGGTATGCCGTTTTCCCGTGCCAGCGAAATGGCCGAGGCGTCCATCACCTTCAAGTCGCGCGACAACACGTCCATATAGGTGAGCTTGTCGAAGCGCGTGGCGTTGGGGTTGGTGCGCGGATCGGCCGAATACACCCCGTCCACTTGCGTGCCCTTGAGCAGCGCGTCGCAGCTCATCTCCGCCGCGCGCAACGCCGCCGCGGTATCGGTGGTAAAGAAAGGATTGCCAGTGCCGGCGGCGAAGATCACCACCCGGCCCTTCTCCATGTGACGGGCAGCGCGGCGGCGGATATAGGGTTCGCATACCGTGGTCATGGGAATGGCCGACATGACGCGGGTATGGACGCCGACCTTCTCTAGCGCGTTCTGCACGGCCAAGGAGTTAATCACCGTGGCCAACATGCCCATGTAATCTGCGCTGGCGCGGTCCATGCCGGCGGCCGCACCCGATACGCCGCGGAAGATGTTACCGCCGCCGATGACGATGCAGACCTGCACGCCCAGCGCGTTCACCACCTTCATTTCTTCGGCGATGGTGGTCAGCATGGCGGGATCGAGGCCGGCTTCCCGATCGCCCATCAGCGCTTCGCCCGAAAGTTTCAGCAGGACGCGGCGAAACGACGAAGCGGGAGGCGCTACAGGCATTGGGGGCGATCTTTCACCAAAGGCGGCTCAAAGAGCGGCCGGACGCAAGCGACCGACCGTTGCCTTGTTTTGTCGTGAGCGATCATACACTATCGCTAGGGGCTCGCCAGCCCTCAGCGACTAAATACCCGGCTAAACCTGTGTAAAAACCGCAGGTTAGACGGCCAATTGGCGCCCAATTAGGCGCGGAGTTGGGCAGCCACTTCGGCGGCGAAATCTTCCGACTTCTTCTCGATGCCCTCGCCCAAGGTGAAGCGGATGAAACCAGCCAACTTGACCGGTGCGCCCAAATCCTTGGCGGCCTCTTCGACTACCTTGGCAATCTTGCGCTCGTTGTCGATGACGAAGACCTGCTCGTGCAGCACGACTTCCTCATAGAACTTGCGCAGACGGCCTTCGACCATCTTGGCGATAACTTCCGGCGCCTTGCCCGACACCTTGGCCTGCTCTTCCAGCACCGAACGCTCGCGCGCGATCGAGGCGGGGTCGAGATCGGCCACGTGCAGCGACTGCGGCTTGGCGGCGGCAATGTGCATGGCGATCTGACGGCCCAGCGTATTGAGCTTCGCCGTATCGCCGGTCGATTCCAGCGCCACCAGCACGCCGATCTTGCCGAGCGATGGCGAGACTGCGTTGTGGACGTAGGTCGCGACCACGCCATGCGGCACGGCCAGCTGCTGCACCCGGCGCAAAGTCATGTTCTCGCCGATGGTGGCGACGAGGTGGGTAAGCTCTTCCTTCGCGGTGCGGCCGGTGCCGGGATAGGCAGCGCCTTCCAGCGCCTCGAGCGAGCCGCCGAACTTCAACGCCAGCTTGCCGGTCTCGGCCACGAAGGCTTGGAACTTGTCGTTGCGCGCCACGAAATCGGTCTCGGAATTGACCTCGACGATGGCAGCCTTGCTGCCTTCGCTGGCGACGCCGACCAAACCTTCGGCCGCGATGCGGCCGGTCTTCTTGGCGGCGGCCGACAGGCCCTTCTTGCGCAGCCAATCGACGGCCTGCTCCAGGTCGCCGCCGGTTTCCGACAGCGCCTTCTTGCAATCCATCATGCCGGCGCCCGATTTCTCGCGTAGCTCTTTGACCATCGATGCGGAAATGTCAGCCATGGCGATTCTCTTTCGCTTTTAAATTTTCAGACGGGCTTATATGGGAACGCACCGGCCGGTTGACAAACCGGCCGGGCGCCTCGCATCGCTGCCTTGCGGCAGCGATAATGTCGTTAGGCCGCGGGTTGCGCGTCGCCAGTTCCAGGGGCAGCGGCTTCCGCCACGGCTTCGACCGGCACTTCGGCTTGCGCGCCGATATCCGTGCCCGAGGTGACCATGTCCTGCTGGATGCCTTCCAGCACCGCACCCGACACCAGTTCGCAATACAGCGAGATGGCGCGGATGGCGTCGTCATTGCCCGGAATTGGAAAGGCGATGCCGTCGGGATCGGAGTTGCTGTCGATAATCGCCACCACCGGGATGCCGAGCTTCTTGGCTTCCTGAATGGCGATGTTTTCCTTCAAGGTGTCGATGATGAACAGCATGTCGGGTACGCCGCCCATTTCCTTGATGCCGCCCAGGGCGCGCTCGAGCTTTTCGCGCTCGCGACCGAGCTGCAGGGTTTCTTTCTTAGTCAGGCCGATCACATCGCCGGCCAACTTCTCGTCGAGTTCGCGCAAGCGCTTGATCGATACCGAGATGGTCTGCCAGTTGGTCAGCATGCCGCCCAGCCAGCGATGGTTGACGTAATATTGGCCGCAACGCTTGGCCGCCTCGGCGACCTTTTCCGACGCTTGGGTCTTGGTGCCGACGAACAGGATGCGGCCGCGATTGGCGGCGGTGTGACGGATCGCTTCCAGCGCGCGCTGCAACAGCGGCACGGTCTGGGTCAGATCGACGATATGGACCCCGTTGCGCACCCCGAACAGGTACGGCTTCATCTTGGGGTTCCAACGACGGGTGTGGTGGCCGAAATGCACGCCAGCTTCTAAAAGCTGACGCATGCTGAACTCTGGCAGCGCCATGGTGTTTCCTTTTCCGGTTGAACGTCCGCGGGAGTTGGTCCGGGACATCCCGGACACCGGAACAGCTTTCAGGATTTCTCCCCGAAAGCCGCGAACCCGCGTGCGAAGTGCGGCTTAAATAGCGCTCAAAGCCCTGTAGAGCAAGGCCAAAAGGGCCTGCCGCCGATCAGGATGCCGGCCAACTTATTGATTTCGCTGGCTTTGCCTTTGAGCCTAGGCTGTAGCCATGCCGCTTTTACCGCCGCAAACCAATAAAGACGCCAAAATCCTGCTGTCCGCCCGCGCCGTGCGGGCATTTGGCGACGGGTTGGCCAGTCTGTTGCTGCCGGTTTATCTCGACCACCTGGGCTATGACGCCGCCCATATCGGCCTCATCGTCACCGTGACCCTGCTGGGCTCGGCGGCGCTGGTGTGGGGCGTGGGTCTCATGGCGCACCGGCTCGACCTGCGGCTGACCCTGATCGCCGGCGCCTTGCTGACCGTGGGCACCGGGCTGGGCTTTGCCGGCTTCACCGATTTTTGGCCGCTGCTGATCGTGGCGGCGATCGGCACCTTGACGCCAACCGGCGGCGATATCTCGATTTTTCTGCCGCTGGAGCAAACCCTGTTGGCCGGATCGGTGGCGCCTCGTTGGCGCACGGCGTTGTTCGCGCGCTACAGCATCGTCGGAACCTTGGCGGCATCGTGCGGCGCGCTTGCGATCGGCGTGCCAGCCCTGGCCGCTTCCTGGTTTAAGATCGATTTGCTGACGGCGTTGCGTGCGGGCTTCGTGTTCTACGCGGCGTTGGGCGTGGTCTGCACCCTGCTCTATCGCGCACTTCCCGTGGTGGATCATGCGCAAGTTGCCAAGCCGCGGATCGCGCTCGGCCCCTCGCGCGGCATCGTTTACAAATTGGCGGCGCTGTTTGCCATCGATTCCTTGGGCAGCGGCTTCTTCGTGCAATCGATGTTGGCGCTGTGGCTGTTCGACCGCTTCGATCTGGCCGCCACCACCGCCGGGCAGATTTTCTTCTGGATGGGTTTGGCCTCGACCCTGTCCTACTTGGCGGCATCTTGGCTGGCGGCGCGTATTGGGCTGATCAACACCATGGTGTTCACTCATATCCCGGCCAATCTGTGCCTGATGGCGTTGCCGTTTGCCGACAGCCTGCCCTTGGCGATCGTGTTGTTGCTGGGCCGCGGCGCGCTGTCGCAAATGGATGTGCCCACGCGCACATCCTATGTGATGGCCGTGGTGACGCCCGAAGAGCGGCCGGCCGCGGCCAGCTTTACGGCCGTGCCGCGCAGTCTCGCGTCGGCGCTAGGACCGTTGCTGGCCGGTTATATGCTGAGCGTATCGAGCTTCGGCCTGCCCTTGATCATCGGCGGCGCGATCAAGATTGCTTACGATCTCGGCCTGCTGGCGATGTTCCACAAAATCAAGCCGCCGGAAGAGCGCTAATCGCTAACGCAAGTTGCGCGCGTAGAGCGCGAACAGCCGTTCCCAATGCCGTTCCGCCGCGGGCTTGTCGTAGGCCGGACGTTGGGGGAACGCAAAGCCGTGTTCCACGCCTTTGAAGAGTTCGACCTCGGCTTTGACGCCGCTGTCTTTCAGCGCCTTGGTGAAGGGCGCCAATTCTTCGAGCGGCGCGTAGTTATCGGTCTCGGCCCAGGCGACATAGAACTCGGCCTTGGCCTGCTGCGCGGTCAGATGCGGGCTGTTGGGCCGGTCGGTGATCAGGCGCACGCCATAGATCGAAGCCGCGGCCGCGATGCGCTCTGGATGGCGCGAAGCGGCGTTCATGGCGTATTGCCCGCTCATGCAATAGCCCACGGTGCCGACCTTGCCCTTGCCGGCGGATTTGTCCTGATCGGCATAGGCCAGCAAGGCGTCGCCGTCCTCCATGACCATCTTCATGGTCAGCCCCATCATCAATCCGCTCATCTTTTCCCGCGTCTTGGCGTTTTCCTCGCCGATGAAGTTGCCCAGCTCGTTGACGCCCGAGCGGTAATAGAGATTGGGCAGCAGCACGTAATAACCGACCGTGGCCAGGCGGCGCGCCATGTCGCGCAACTCCTCGCGAATGCCGGGCGCATCCATGAAGAACAAAATGACGGGAAAGGGTCCGCCGCGCTCGGGATGGCAGACGAAACTGCTCATCTGTCCGTCATTGGTGGCGATGTCGATCTGCCGTTCGATCATGGTTGGTCCTCTAGACTTCTTCGACCTGCAGCACGCCCGGCAGATCGGCCAGTTTGTGCCGCACCGTGGGTGGCACGTTGTAGAGACCGGGCAAGGCCATCTCGACTTCCTGGTTGTCGAGATCGAGCGCCAAGGTGATGCGGCCCTTGCCCTTCAGGTCTTTGATCGCTCGGCGCAGCGGCTCGAGCGCGTCGGTCTCCTTGATGACGATGCGCAGGCCGGCCGAGGTGTTGGCCAGCGCCTTGTCGAGGCTTTCGATGCTCTGGCCGGTCATCTTGACCATGTCGCCGTCAAGCCGCGCATCGGCGCCAATCAGCAGCGCCGTCCCCGGTTGCAGTAGATCGCGGCGGCTCGACAGCAACTCGGAGAAGATCATCACCTCGTAGGTGCCGCTTTGATCGGACAGCTGGACGAAGGCGAAACGATTGCCGCGCGCCGAGGTGCGTTCCTGCTTGTCGATCAAGGTGCCGGCCAGCCGCACTCGGCTCTCGCCGCGCGAGGATATTAGGTTCGGTAGCTCGGCGGCGCGCACCACGCCCAACCGGCCCAGGCTCTTGCCGAAAGATTCCAGCGGATGGGACGAGAAGTAAAAGCCGATCGCTTCGAATTCGTGCTGCAGCTTTTCCATCATGCCCCAGTCGCGCAGCGGCGGCAGGGCCTGGCGGGCGGGCTCTGCGGCATTGCCGAACAGATTGACCTGGTTGGAACTGCGCTCCTCGGCGGCGGCGCCGGCAATTTTCAGCAGGCTCTCGACCGCCTGCAGGCTTTGCGCGCGGTTGGCGTTGAGGCAATCGAGCGCTCCCGCTTTGACCAGGCTCTCCAACAAGCGCTTGTTGAGGATGTGGGTGTCGAGCCGGCGCGCCATATCGAACACGTCTTTGAAGGCTCCGCCTTTCTCCCGCTCCACTACCAGCCCGGTCATGGCGGCGCGGCCGACATTGCGCACCGCCGAAAGCGCATAGCGGATCGCCTTCTTGCCGTCCGGCATCGTCTCGACGCTGAAGATCTCGCGCGATTTATTGATGTCGGGCGCGAGCAGCGGAATTTTCAGCCGGTCCAACTCGCGGCGGAATACGTTGAGCTTGTCCGGATTGCCCATGTCTAAGGTCATCGACGCGGCAAAGAACTCGACCGGGTAATTGGCTTTCAGGTAGGCGGTTTGATAGGCCACCATCGCATAAGGCGCGGAGTGGCATTTGTTGAAGCCATAGCCCGCGAATTTGGCCACCTTGTCGAAGATCATCGAGGCGGTGTGCTGCTCGACTTTGTTGGCGACGGCGCCTTCGACGAAAGTGGTGCGTTGGGCATCCATCTCCGACTGGATCTTCTTGCCCATGGCGCGACGCAGCAGATCGGCGCCACCCAGCGAATAGCTCGACAGCACTTGAGCGATCTGCATCACTTGCTCTTGGTAGACCATGATGCCGTAAGTCTCTTGCAAGATGTCCTTGAGCATCGGGTGCAGATAGTCGGCTGGCTCGTTGCCGTTCTTGACGCTGATGTATTTGGGAATGTCGTCCATCGGACCGGGACGATAGAGCGCCACCAACGCGATGATGTCCTCGAAGCGGTTGGGCTTCAGCTTGCGTAAGGTGTCGCGCATGCCGCTGCCTTCGAGCTGGAACACGCCGGTAGCATCGCCGCGCGTCAGCATGGCGTAGGTCGGCGCATCGTCGAGCGGCAGCTTGTCCAATTCGACCTTGCCGCGGCCGATCAAATCCACCGCGCGGTCCAGCACCGTTAAGGTTTTCAAACCCAGGAAGTCGAACTTCACCAGCCCGGCTTGCTCGACATATTTCATGTTGAATTGCGTGGCCGGCATCGACGAGCGCGCGT
>JBBSNV010000087.1:0-7590 GCA_038260375.1 Reyranellales bacterium | reverse complement strand
TGTCTGGATGCGCATTCTGCCGGCGCAACGCGCATTAATCGCTGCCGCCAAGTCGGGGGGCCAGCCCGACGCGCGGCTGGGCAAGGAGGCCAAGAAGCGCTCCTTGCACAACAACTACCTGACCCTGCCGGTGGTGTTCATCATGTTGAGCACGCATTTTTCGAGCACCTGGGGCAGTATCTGGAATTGGGCGGTGCTGGCGGCGCTGATGGTGGTGGGAGCGGCAGTGCGCCACGCCTTCAACCTGCGCAACCGCGGCCGCAGCTTTGCCTGGATCCTGCCCTTGGCTGCCCTGGCCATGGTGGCGCTGTTCTACGTCGTCAGATAGGCCGCGCGGCCTTTCAGGTTGTGCTATGACAATGGCGCAGAAAACCTCACGTCACGAGACCGTCATGATTCGCCTGTTAATCATCAGCATGATTCTTGCGCTAGGCACGTCCCTTGTTTGGTCCAAAGGGGCCTTTGCCGCCGGCGATCCAGCCGAGGGTGGAAAAGTGTTCAAGCGCTTTTGCACCACCTGCCACATCGCCACCGAGAAAGGCTCGCCGCGTCAAGGGCCCACCTTGTGGGGCGTGGTTGGGCGCCAGGCGGGCTCAGTCGAAGGCTTTCGCTACACCAGCGCCAACAAGAATTCGCATTTGACCTGGACGGAAGAGCAGCTCGACAAATACCTGACCGACCCGCGCGTCGTGGTGCCGGGCACGTCGATGGCATTCGCTGGCGTGAAAAGCGCCGACGACCGCGCCAATCTGATCGCCTATCTCGCCACCTTGAAGTAAGCCGTGTCTCACAACCGCAAGATTTCCGTCACCGGGCTGGGCTATGTCGGCCTGCCCGTCGCCGTCGCCTTCGCCCGCCACGGCAAGGTGATCGGCTATGATTACGATCCTCACCGCATCAAAGCACTGCAAAGCGGCTACGACGGCACAGGCGAGATCGATCCCGCCGAATTGCGCCAAGCCAATCTGGTGCTGACCGCCGATCCCGAGGCGCTACGCCATGCCGATTTCCATATTGTCACGGTGCCGACACCGATCGACAACGCCAACACGCCCGATCTGACGCCGTTGATCTCGGCCGCCACGGCGTTGGGCAAACGCCTGAAGCGCGGCGACATCGCGGTGTTCGAATCGACGGTCTATCCGGGCCTGACCGAAGAGATCTGCGTGCCGGCAATGGAAAAGGAATCGGGCCTGAAATTCGGCACCGAGTTCACGGTCGGCTATTCGCCCGAGCGCATCAACCCGGGCGACCGCGAGCATCGGCTAGAGACCGTGCTTAAAGTGGTGGCAGGATCGGATGCACGCACCTTGGATATCGTGGCCGAAGTTTACGGCACCGTGGTCAAGGCTGGCTTGCACCGCGCCGCCTCGATCAAGGTGGCCGAAGCGGCCAAGGTGCTGGAAAACACGCAGCGCGATTTGAACATTGCGCTGATCAACGAGGTGGCGCTGATCTGCCACAAGATCGGCATCGACACGCGCGATGTGCTGGAAGCGGCTGGCACCAAATGGAATTTCCTGCCGTTCCGTCCCGGCCTGGTGGGTGGCCACTGCATCGGCGTCGATCCGTTCTATTTGACGCATAAGGCAATGCAGCTGGGCTATCACCCGCAGGTGATCCTGGCCGGCCGACGCGTCAACGACGAGATGGGCCGCTATGTCGCCAACGAAACCATTCGCCGATTGGTACGGCGCGGCTGGCACGGTAAGCCGGTGGTCACGATCCTGGGCGCGACCTTCAAGGAAAACGTGCCCGATGTGCGCAACACGCGCTGCGTCGATATCGTGCGCGAATTGACCGATGCTCAGGTCGAAGTGCAGGTGATCGACCCGCTGGCCGATGCCGAGCAGATGCGCAGCCATTACGGCATCGAACTGACGCCATTGGAAAAGGCCAAACCGGCCGATGCGGTGATCCTGGTGGTGGCGCACCAGGAATTCGCCGCCCAGGGTTGGCGCTTGATCACGCGACTGTTGCGCGACCAAAGCGGCGTGGCGATCGATGTGCCGGCCATCCTGCCGCGCGACGAGACACCGGAAAAAATCGAACTATGGCGATTGTGACCGTTTGAGCCGCTGGCCCACGCCCGGCCCCACGACCTTGCTTCGACCAATTTCTATTCCGCCGACGCCCGCAGTGGCGCAGACGTAACTTCGGTGACTTTGCCGTCTTCGACGCGGATCACCTTGTCGGCGGCGGCTACCCAAGTCGGCTGATGGGTGATCGATAGGATCGTCAGCCCGGTGGCGCGCGCCAGATCGCACACGTTACGCACGATCATCGCCCCGGTATGCGGGTCGAGCGCACTGGTTGCTTCGTCGAGAATCAGCAACTTGGGCTTGTGCACCAGCGCCCGCGCCATGGCAATGCGTTGGCGCTGGCCGCCCGACAGCAACGCGCCGCGTTCGCCTACGACGTGATCGATGCCTTCGGGCAGCGCCGCGACGAATTCCCAGGCGCCGGCTTGGCGCAGCGCAGCCTCGACGTCCTGCCGGCTGAACGACGGCTCGCCCAAGGTGACGTTGATCATGATGGTGTCATGATAGAGCAACAATTCCTGCGGCACATATCCGATCATGCCGCGCCAACGCTGCAGGTCGATCTCGGCGAGCGGCGTGCCGTCGATGCGCACCTCGCCGGCGTCGGGACGATACAGACCAAGGAGAATATCGACGAAGGTGGTCTTGCCGGCGCCGGAGAAACCGGTGATAGCAGTCACGCCGCCGCACGGAATGACGATGTTGGCGCCGGTGATGACGTGCTTCTCGCCGAACGACAGCGACACGTCGCGCAGTTCGATCTCACGTTCGAAGGTCGGCAATTTGGTGCCCGAAATAACTTCGCGCGCTTCGATGGCGTCGTCGATGGCGGTTTGGATCGCCATGAAGCCACTTTGCGCCACTTGCATCGCCTGCAGATCCTGCTGCGCCTTGCCCATGGTCGAAACGGTCTTGGCCAGCACCAGGCACATGATCACCAGATCCCCGATCGGGGTAACCCAAATCGCGGTGGAAATGTAAATCCCTATACCCAGACAGATGGCGATGATCGGTTCCTGCAACAGGCGGGTGGCGTGACGGGCGAAAACGTGGTTGCGCATCGCGGCTTCGATCTCGCGCACGTCGCGCACGAACAGGTTGCCGAACCGCGTCTGCCGCGCCATGGCCTTCATCGGCTTCAGGCCGATCAACACGTCGGCCAGGCGCGAAATCAGCGACTTCATACGCTTGGTTTGCTTCTTGGCGTTGCGCCGGGTGATGATCAACAGCCGATTGAGGGTGACCAACATGATGGCGCCGATCGCCAGGGCCGCACCGCCCAACTTGAACGATATCGCCGCGGCAAGAAAAACATAGACGACCGCTTGAATGGAATGGGCCAGGAATTCTGCGGTGGCGTTATAGGCTTCACCCGCGCGTGTGGCCTCCATGCCCAACGCGTTGGCGAAGCGGCCGACCGGTTGGCGCACAAAAAACGACCAACGCGCGCCCAGCAGCGATTCAACCAGACGCAAACGCATTTTGGTGCCGACTTCGGCTACCGCGTATCCCACGTTACGCATGGCGATCAGCGACAGCACCGCTTTGCCCAACATGCCGACGACCAGAAAAATCAGCAAAAACCGCGCGTCGTGCGGCAGGCCTAAAAAGTCCAGGCCGCTGAAAACCATCCGGGTTAGGCTCGAAGGCTTGGGCCCGATATTCTGGCTGGGCGCGGGGGGCGATTTGCCATCGGCATCCTGGCTGACGGTAACCGGCGGTTTGCCGCCGGCATCTTGACCGACCGCGGCCGGCGATGGCGCGCCGTTTTCTTGGCTGATCGCGATCAGCGGCAGCATGCTGGCGATGCCGACGCCTTCGAGCACACCGCTCAACACCAAACACAGCATCACTACCATGCCGCGACGTAAAGACACGGTGGTGGCAATGCGCCAAATCGTCGGCGGCCATTTGCGCTGCTTTTTCTTGCGATCTTTCAACAAAAACCCCAGATTTTACAGACGTTTAGGCGGCTGCGGTGGCTCTGCGCGGCACTTCTGCAGTGCCCTGTAGCCCAATAAGCCCACTTGTGCAAAGCCTATCGAAAAATTACCTGATAGGCCTCGGCGGCCGCCACCAGGCCATGCGGCGCCGGACTTTGACACCTTAGCGGACCGTCCCTAGTTTAACGACGCCCGTTGCGCCGCGGTAAATATAGGCGTTGATCGGAAATAGCCAATGACCGAAACCAAATTGCCGCCCATCACGATTCTCATCGAATGGGAGAACGCCCAAGACGTCTACGATTTTTGGGTGCGGCGGGCGCTGACTGCGTTGCAAGACGAGCTGGAGCGTCAGCACAGTCTGATGAGCCAGTCGCCGCGCGTGATGTATCTCTACAACGAGAACGTCGTGCACGAAGATCACATCCGTAAGGAAATCGCCATCGCCGCGCCGCGGTTGGAGCAGTTCTGCACTCTCGAATTCAAGCCGACGCCCGGCCTGACCTATTACAAACTTAAGAACTACGGCGTGGCGCAGACCCGCACCGAATTGGTCGCGATGGTCGACAGCGACGCAGCACCGCAGCCGGGCTGGCTGCCGGCCCTGCTCAAGCCGTTTGCCGATCCCGCGGTGATGGCGGTGGGCGGCTTCACCGTGCTGGGCTACAACAATCTCGTTTCCAAGGTCATGGCGCTGACTTGGATTTTCAATCTGCGCAGCGAACGCGAGCAGACTTTGCAGCGGCACAAGATCCACGCCAACAACTGCGCCTTCCGTACCGACTTCTTCCGCGCCAACCCGTGGCCCGATTTGCCGGCCTTCAAAAAGCAATGCGGCTTTTGGATTCGCGACATCGAAAAGCGCGGCATCAAATGGGTGCGCACCGCCGATGCAATAACTGTGCATGCACCGCAGCCGGGCATACCGTTCCTGATTTGGCGCGCCTGGACCGCGGGGCTCGACCGCGACTATCAAGGCGCGCAGACCATCAGCCAGAGCAGAGTCCGGCGTGTGCTGTTTGCGTTCCAGTTCTGGGCCAAGAAGTCGTGGCGCTCAACCAAGCGCATTATCGGCAAAGGCAAGCAAGTCGACCTGCCAGCCTGGCAAATCCCCGCGGCGTTGTTTCTGGCCGGGTGCTATTACCTGATATTGCTGGTGGCGCAGTTGGGTGCGGCCTTAACGCGGCGTTATCAGCCGCTGCCCTCGCTGCTTCAGGTATTGCAGCATCAATAGCCAGGGCGAGCCGCCGAATTTGCCGAAACTGCGGTAGCGCGCCAGATCGGTTTTCATATCGGCAAAGCGGTGGGCGCGCAGCAACCGCCAGAAATGCCGTCCCATATCGCGATCCAAGCCGCGGCGGAATTGCGGCTGGCTGAGATAGTCGGGATGGCGCTGGCAGATATCCATGGTGGCCAGCAAAAATGTATTCTGTTTGCTGGAGATGGCATTGGCGGTCCAATGCTTGACCCACAACACCTGATCGGTCGACGCGCAGGCGTGCGCGCGCGTCAGGCGCAGGATCAAATCCATGTCCTGCCGCCGCTTCAAAGTCTCGTCGAACATGCCGATATCGAGCAGCGCCTGGCGGCGCACGCTGATCGCCGGCGTCGCCTTGTAGAGGCGGCGGCCGAACACCGCCTCGCGCAGCGCGACACTATCGCCGAGCACCGGATTGCGCCGAACCACCGGCGCGCGATTCATCTCAGGCGGATAGCGAATTTCAAACGAATCGACCAGCGCATCGACGGCGGCATGCGTGGCAAAATATTGCGCGACGAAGCTCAGCTTGTGCGGCAGGAATTCGTCGTCGCTGTCGATGAAGCTGACGATGTCGCCCTGCGCACGCTCGATGCCGCGATTGCGCGCAAAGTTGCCGCCACGATTGCCGTCCAGCCGAACGTAGGTCAGCCGACCGCTATACAGCTGCAGTATCGTCGCCGTGTCGTCGGCCGAACCGTCATCGACCACGATCAGTTCAACGTCAGCTTGCGTCTGACACAATACGCTATCGATCGCACGCGACAATGTAGCTGAGCGATTGAAGGTCGGCATCACCACGGAAATGCGCGTCATGAATTGAATGCCTCCACCCCACACCGCCCGAGAGCTATTACGACGCCGATGACCGCGTGACCTTTAGGCAATGACAGCAGTGTTCGGTTGTCAATATGCCGACGCAAATCAAACCAGCAAGAGAGCGAACTTCGCATGTCGCAACGCAGCAGATTGAAGCCCGTCGAAACACCCAATGTCATAGCATTGCCTGCCGATGCGGCACATGCCTATTGGCAAAGCGAAGGTCTGGACCGCTTCTTCGTCAACGATCTCTCCGCCGGCAGATCTCGCCGCACGGCTGCTGGAAAAGCACCTATGATGCCGCGTATCGACGATCTGGCCCGGTTGCATCGACTGGTGCGTCAGCGCCTGTGCCAAACCGTATTGGAATTCGGTGTTGGCTGCTCGACGGTCGTGATTGCCGATGCCCTGGCTAAAAACGAAGCCGACTATCGGGCAATGCTCAGTCCGCCGCGGCTGCGCAACCGCAACGCCTTTCGCCTGTTCTGCGTCGATACCAGCGCATACTGGATCGATGTGGCGCGCGGCAGATTGATCAGTTCCCTGCAACCGCGCGTCGATTTCACTCTCAGCCGCGTCACGACTGGAACATTCAACGGCCGGTTATGCCACTACTACAAAAAGCTGCCGAATGTGGTGGCCGACTTCATCTATCTCGACGGGCCGGCATCGAGCGATATCGAAGGCGACATAAATGGGCTCGATTTCTCGATCGACGAGCGCACCGTGGCTGCCGCCGATATTCTTTTGATGGAATCGACCCTATTGCCCAACACATTTATCCTGGTCGACGGCCGCGCCAACAACGCGCGCTTCCTCGAGCGCAACTTTCAGCGTCCGTTCCATCGCCAATACGACAGCGATGGCGACATTACGACCTTCGAATTGGTCGAACCGCCGCTCGGTAAGCGCCAAGCCGGCGCCAATACGGCATGGGACCGTTCCTTCCAGGCATCGGCGCCCCGCTAACGACACCGTAGCAGCGGCCCCGGACGCTATCGGCCGGAAAATCGCGCTTTCGTTTCAATCGGTTTCCCGATATACGGCTGGCTAGGCAATCGCGCCGGTTTGGAGCGGTACTTTTGATCGAATCAGGCCTATTGGGCCGTTTCGAGCCGGCAAAAAGAAAACCATGACGCTCGATCGTTCCGACCACCTGCTAATCCCCGTGGAGACGTTGAATCGCGAATTCGACGGCAAGCTGCTGCTGGCCTTGATGGCGGCGGAGCGCGGCTGGCGACCGATCGTCGGTGGCCGCACCGCCATGCATCAACGCCTCGCCTCGCTGCCGCGCTCGGTCTATGTCGCCAAGGGCGTGCGCTCCGGCAGCCGACTGATCTTCTCGCTGCTGGAAAAAATGGGCCATGCCATCGTCGCTTTCGACGAAGAAGCGCTGGTGCGCTTTTCCGACGACGTCTTCTTGATGAAGCTCGAACCGCAGACCTTTTCCAAGGTGCGCATGTTCTTCGCCTGGGGCCACGATAACGCGCAAATCTGGCGACGCTCGCCCTATTACCAGGGCCAGCCG
>JBBSNV010000086.1:0-7623 GCA_038260375.1 Reyranellales bacterium | reverse complement strand
TCCTAGATCGCAGGCCAGTGGTTTGGCTCTTGCAGCGAAGATTACGTCGCCTCAGCTATTGGTTCAACCATTTAACCGCCAGGCGGCACTTAAAAGGTAGCAATTCTGCTGGATTGTCACAGCATCAAATTGATACATTAGGCCCCTAATCTCACAGGGGAGCAGCTTCGTGGCGTTGGAAATCAAATCGGAAATTACCGGGAAGATCTGGAAGGTCGAGGCTAAAGTCGGCCAAGCCGTTGAAGCGGAAGATCAAATCGTCGTTATCGAGTCGATGAAAATGGAAATCCCGGTGCTGGCGCCCGGCAAGGGCATTGTGCGCGAGATCCGCGTCGCTGAAGGCGAGGACGTGCTGGAAGGCCAAGTCGTCGCAATTATCGATTAGGTCTTTTCGGCCAGCGTTCGGCCAGCCTTCTGGTCTTATCGTAGCATTCGCATGATCTCTTCGTGCATGCCGATGAAGGCGATGCAAGCGACCAGCGCCACCATCACGTAACCGCCATTGCCGAACAGCGACGTTTGCAGCAGCCGCTGTTGCGCCACCCGCGAGATGTAAAGCGTCAATCCCGAGAGCGGTGAGACGCTGACACCCAAGCTCCAGGTCGCGGCCATGATCAGCGCCATGGTGCTGGGCGCGATGTGCACCGCCTGCGGCGCGATCGCCTGGCCGACCAGCACCACCAATACCACCGGGTGCACGGCCAGCGCAGCAAATCCCGTCATTACTGTGAGTAATAAGGCGATCGCCACCCAACCGGTCAGCCCGGCGCCTTGCAGCCAGGCGGCAAGCTCCGGTCCCTCGAACAGCCGCGCCGTGCCCTGCCCCAGAATATTCGCCGCCAGGAACATCAGCACCTCGGTGCGCATGCCGGCCAGCCCGGTGATCACCCGCGCGCTCATGCCCCGAAAATCACCATGGAAATCGCCGCGGCTTTCATCCTCTTCGCGGTTGCTCGCCGAGCCGCGCGCGATCACCGCCTGCCACAGCAACGAGATCGGCGGCACGAACAATACGATCACCACCGACATCGGCAGATGCGCCAACTCGGCGCCGACCGGCACCGCTGCCAGCAACGCGGCGAGCGGCGCGATGCGACGCAACGCCTGGCCAACGCCGCTCACCGTCTCGACCTGCGCCTGCATGGAACGGCGCGGGTTCCGCAGCCGATCCCAGAAAAAGCCGGTGGCCAACTGCACGATGGCCAGCGCGAAACCCCACGGCGCGAACTGGCTCCAACTGAGTTGCGGTACCACGGTAAGGATCACGGTGATGCCGATGAAGAACGGTGACCAACTCGCGGCGGTGGAGAAGCCGCGCATGATCGCCGCCACCATGCGCTGACGCGTATCGGTCGGCATCGGCCGGGTGAACGTGCCGGCCAGCAGCGCCAATGCCGCCAGGTTGATCAACGAGCCTAGAATGTGCGCCGAGATCGACAGCGCCAGATAGCGCCGCCCCGGCGTCTGGTTGGCGACATAGGCGCTCAGCCGCCGCATCGAAGGGCTATGCAGCGCCGGGTATTGCATGAAGGTGACGCCGGCGAACAGCAGCAGCAGATCCATGGCGCCGCGCCCGCCCGCCAAGATGCCTTCGAACATGCCACCATGGATCGCCAGCATGGTCAGCCCGGTGCCAAGCAGCACCAGCGCCGAGCCAGCCTGCAGCAGCGGCATGCTGCGAAATTCCAGCAGCAGGAACGCCAGCATCGGCGCGAGCGCGATGTTCAGGATCAGCCGCTCGCCGGCCAGGATGCCAACCGTGGCCAGCAAGGCCGCGGCCATGAACAAGGCCGCGCCGAGATAATCGTGCCCCGAAGGCTGGCCAGACGGCGGAGGTGGCGCCGCCGGCACGGTTAACTCACTCACCGCGCCAGCGTGGCCCGGCTTGAGGTGCGGATCAACGCTGTGTCTTCTTCCAGCGTAGCAGGTATTTCTCCAGCGCCACGATTATGGCGTTGAAGGCGGTGGAGATGATCACCAGCAACACCAACGCGGCAAAGGCGCCGGCGGTATCGAACTGGCCGGTGGAATTGGTCAGCAGGAAGCCGATGCCGCGGTTCGACGCCATGATCTCGCCCACCACCGCGCCGATCAACGCGTAAGGCACCGACACGCGCAGGCCCACGAAGATCACGGTCAAGGCCGAGGGCAGCACCACCCGCCACAAGACTTGGAGCGTGCCCGCGCCCATCAGGCGGATGATGTCGACCAGCTCGCGGCTGGTGTCGCGCACGCCGGCATAGGTGTTGAAGAACACCAGGAAGAACACGATGGTCGCGGTCAGGATGATCTTGGTTTCGATGCCGATGCCGAACCACAGGATGAACAGCGGTGCCAACGCCACCTTGGGCAAGCTCTAGATCGCGATGATGAAGGGATCGAGCAAGTCGGCCACCTTGTCGAACCAGCCGAACACGAAGCCGGTAAAGCCGCCTATCACCGTGCCCAGTATGAAGCCCAGGACAGCCTCCAGAATCGTGATCGGCACGTGCTGGGCGAGCTGGCCGCCGACGGCCCACTCGTGCAGCCGCTTGGCAATTTCCGATGGCTGGCTGGTGAAGTAGGGGTCGATCAGTTTGTAGCGCACGCCCAATTCCCAGGCGATCACGAACGCCGCGAACAGCGCCAGGCGCATGGCGTACAGCGTGAGGCGGGCGCGCACCGGATTGATCTGGCGCTCCTGCAGCTCGTCTTTCCTTTTGCCGGTGCTGAGCGGAATCGAACTGTCGACCATGGCCGTCCCCTATGCCGCTTCGCTTTTTCGGATATCGTCGCGCAGCAAATCCCACACGTGACGATAGATCTCGATGAACTCCGGCGTAGTCTGCAGCAGGAAGGCGTCGCGCGGGCGCGGCAGGTCGATGTCGATGATCGCCTTAACCGTACCCGGCCGGGCCGACATCACCACGATGCGGTCCGACAAAGTGATGGCTTCGGTCAGATCGTGGGTAATGAATAGGATGGTCTTTTTGTCGACGTCCCAGATGCGCAGCAGCTCGTCGTGCATCATCATCTTGACGTGGGCGTCGAGTGCGCTGAACGGCTCGTCCATCATCACCATGTCTGGCGAGTAGATCAGCGTGCGCGCCAAGGCGGCGCGCTTGCGCATGCCGCCCGACAATTCCATCGGGAAATGCTTGGCAAAATCGGTCAGGCCCATCAGCTTCAGGTAACGCGCCGCCAGCTCTTTTTCCGTGGCCTTGGGCACTTTGCGGATGCGCAGGCCGATAACGATATTGTCGTACACCGTCGCCCACTCGAGCAGATTGTCGCGCTGCGTGATATAGCCCACGCGCGTGTTGATGCCAGTGACGGGCTTGCCGTCGTAGAACACCTCGCCGCCCGAAGGTTTGCTCAGGCCGCCCGCCAGGTTGAGCAAGGTCGACTTGCCGCAGCCCGACGGCCCGACCACCGAGATGAACCGGCCGTTCTCGACGGTGAAGCTGACATTGCGCAGCGCTACCACTTCGCTGTCGCGCTTGTAGAATTTTTTGCTGATGTCGCGATATTCCAGCATGGCGTGTCCTCTAGGCAGGCCGCAGCTTCATTGCTGTTCGGTAGCATCGAAATTCATGCCCAGCACCGCTTTGCCGATCGATTGGGCGGTGTTGTGCAAATTGGCGTGGGTGCTGTGAACGTGGATATCGCGCATGAAGCGGTTGAGCGGGAAGGTTTCCAGCAGCGCGGTCGAACCGACGATGCGGATGGTTTCGTTGATCATCCACTCCGCGGTGGAAATCGCGTAGAGCTTGGCCATCAGCGAATACTGCTCGGCCTCGGCAACTTTCTTGGCCTGCCACAGGGCGGCGGCTTGATAGACCATGTTGCGCGCGGCTGCGATGCGCATGCTCATCTCGCCGATGGCGCGCTGGCTATGCGGATTGCCGGCGGTGCCGCGCTTGGGCAAGTAGTCGACGGCGAAATCCAGCATGCCTTGCGCCGCGCCGAGATGGCTGGCGGAGAATCCCAGATGCCAGCGCGCACCCAGCTTACTCTTGGGATAGAAGCCGGGGCCTTGCAGGATGTCCTGGTCCGGCACGAACAGATCCTTGAGGATTAACTTAGGGCTGACACAAGCGCGCATGCCGGTCGGCCGCCACCAGGCCTCATCGACCGTAAAGCCCTTAGCGTCGTGCGGGATCAGCACCATCAGGAAGCCATCGCTGGGCGTCATGTTGGGCAGGCTGACTGTGACTACATTCCAGGCGCCGACCGAAGCATTAGTGCCGTATTGCTTGATGCCGTTCAACTCGAACCCATCAGAGCGGCGTGTGGCCTCGGACACCATGTTGTATTGGCCGCGCGCGGTGCGGCCGGGCTCGCCGCCGGTCCAAGAGAGAATGCCGCCGCATTCGAAGGTCGGCGCGAACCAGCGATCCTGTTGTTCCTTGGTGGCCGTACTGGCTAAGAGCTGGCTGGTGTGCGAGTGCACCTGAAAGCAATGCGCTGCCGACATGTCGACGCGCGCCAGCTCTTCGATCACCAGCAGAAACGCCAACGGATCGACCATGTTGACGATGCCAGTCTCCATGCCACCCAGGCGCCTGGGCGCGGAGATGGTCAGCAGATCGACTTCCTTTAGCGCCGCCATGGTCTCCATCGGCATGGAATAGTCGCGGTCATGCTGGGCGGCGTATTTGCTGGTGACCGAATTGGCTACGTCGCGGGCGCGGCCGCGCACGGCATCCAAATGGGGACTCAACTCGACTTGCATACGCCTCTCCATCGATTGAAACGTTACATTGAAACGCTACTGGGCCGCCAAACGCTGCATGGCGATGTCGCGCAGCTTGAACTTCTGGATTTTTTCCGTGCCGCCGGTCACCGGAAAAGCATCGACCGCGAAGACATGCGCCGGCAGCTTGAACGAAGCCAAGCGCGGCGCCAGGAACTCCGATAGCGAGGCCGGCTCGAAGCACGCGCCCGGTCGCGGAATGACGAACGCCACGCCGACTTCGCCATGCACTGGATCGGGCACGCCGACCACCGCCACTTGCCCGACGGCGGGATGTTCCGACGCCACGCGCTCGACCTCCGGTGTCGAGACGTTGAAACCTTTGTGCTTGTAGCCGTCTTTGACGCGACGCAGGAACTTCACCTTGCCGCTATCGAACAGGATGCCGAGATCGCCTGAGCGCAGCCAGCCATCGGACGTGATGCTACGCGCGGTCTCTTCGGGCTTGTTGTAATAGCCCGGCATGACCGAGTACCCGCCGATCCAGATCTCGCCCGCTTCGCCACGCGGCAGATCCCGTTCGGTTTCGGGATCGACCACGCGAATGGGACAATCGGGCAGCGGCTTGCCTTGGGTCTCGAAACGCGTCTCCAGCGGATCGTCCCAACGCACGCGCGTCACCAGCCCGGTCGATTCGGTCAGGCCATAACCCGTCACCACACCCGGCACCGGCAATTCTTTGGCCGCGCGCAACAACACCACAGGATCACTGCTCAGCACCACGCCCGTGCGCAGATGAATCTTGGCATCGTTGAAGCGCGGATGCGCCAACAACGCATCGATCATCGCCGGCAGCATATGCAGCGCCGTGCAGCGCTCGTCCTGCAGCGCATTGAGGCAGCGATCAACATCGAACCGCTCGTCCAGCACGATGCGCGAGCCATGGCTCCAGAACATCAGGATGCCGTTGAGCGAACCCAGCACGCCGAACAACGGCACACAAAGGTAGAGGCAATCTTCCGGCCCAATGGCCATCAGATCGCCACCGTCATAGGCCTTGCGCCAGATGCAGTGCGTCAGCATCGCGCCTTTGGGCAGCGCCGTGGTGCCCGAGGAATATGCGATTAGCGCCGGCGCATCGTGATTGGCGGTTTGCGGCGGCCCGGTAAAGTCCTTGGGCAAATCCTGCGGCACCGACCAATCGAGCACGCCGGGATAGGATTTAGGTGGCGCATCGCAGGCGATGACGGCTTTGAGATTGGGGAAAGTCGCGCTGTTCAACTGCCCGGTCTGACGCGTCGCCAACTCAGGGCAGGCTTCGACCAATTCACCGAGGAAATCGCGAAACGCCGGACGTCCCGGAACGATCACTACTTCGCTGTCCGACTGGGCAATCTGATAGACGAATTCGTCGCGGCGCAGGCGCGTGTTCAAAAACATCGCGACCAGCCCCGACTGGGCGGCGCCAAACCAGTACCACATGAATTCGGGCCGGTTGGGCATCCACAACGCCACCTTGGCGCCGGGCTGCAACCCCAACGACGCCAGCCGCGCCGCAGCACGATCAGCCTCGCGCTTGACGTCGGCGAAACTCTACCGCTTGCCTTCGAACAGCAGCGCCTCGCGCGCGCCGAAGCGCCCGACCAGATGGTCGAGCGCTTGTGCGTAGGTCTTGCCGATATACGGATTCACGCTTCCCCGACGCCTATTTTTTACCGGCCAGCGCGTCGTTCACAAAATCGTTGGCGGTGGCGGCGTCGAAATCGAAATCGCCCTTGGCATAAGCCAACCCGCCGAACGCCAACAGCTCGCGATATTTCTTCAAGCCAGCGATCGGCGTTAGCGCCGAAGGCGGCGACGCCGGCTTCATCGCTTTGATGCCGATCTCGTAAAGATTCGAGTCCATCGACGCCATGTGTTTGCGCGCGGCGTTGCCGGCGGCGATGATATCCTTTTGAATCAGCTTGTCGGCGGCATCGATGGCGCGCACGAAAGCGGCGAGTTGCTTGCTTTTGTCCTTCAGCGCCTTCTCCGTCACCGCCATGGCGGTGAACACCATGCCGCGCGTTTCCGGCACGTCGCCGCCAATGGTATCGACCAGGATCATGGCGTAGCCGTCGGCCACCGCCTTTTCCGCCACCGGCGGCGAGAAGGCGCTAGCGTCGATGGCGCCGCGGCGCATCGCCGCCAAGGTGTTGGCGGCATCGCCGATCGGCACGATCTCGGCGGCCTTGTCGACCTCGACGCCGACATATTTGGCGAACAAGAACTTAAACATAGTGTGCTGTCCGCCGTTGAACGAGATCACGCCCAGCTTCAGCCCTTTCAGCGCCTTGATCTTGTCCTCCAGGCTCGACTTGGCGGTGATGCCGAGCTTGTCGAACACGTCTTTGCGACCAAAAATCGTCGAGGTGTATTCGGTGTTCATCGGCGTCAGCAGCCTGACCGGCTGGCCCGCGGCCCGCGACGCGAACACCGAATTGGCGCCCACGCCAGCCACATCGGCATCGCCGTTCAGGATCGCCGTGACGACCACCGCGCCGTCCTTGACGTTGACGATCTCGACCTCAAGCCCTTCTTTAGCGAACAACCCGGCGCCATCGGCCACATAGAGCGGCAGCCAGGCAAACGAGGTGCTGCTCAGCACCACCTTCAGCTTATCGGCCGCTTGGGCGGCTTGGCCGACCAGCGACAAGGCCAGGGCCATGCCGGCGATCGAAATCAGACGACGAAACGCGTTGTTCATGTCACATCCCTCCCCGCAGCGACGTTATTGTTTCTTTTCCTTCAGCGCCTTTTCGACGAACTCATTGGCGGTGATGGTCTTGACGTCGATCGTGTTGAATTTGTAGCCGGCCTCGAGCAGCAGGTTCATGAAAGTCTGCAAGCCCTGCACCGAGGTGGTTGCAGTCTTCGGCAATGCCGGCGCCATCGACTTGACGGCCTGC
>JBBSNV010000085.1:0-7624 GCA_038260375.1 Reyranellales bacterium | reverse complement strand
CTCATCCAGCGCGGCTTTAGCGCGTTCGCGATGCGCCGGCTGGATGTGCTTGCGCACGGTCTGCACCGCACCGAACAGCACCGCGGCATCGTCGGTGTAGCCGAGGCCGAAAATAAAGTCGGGGATCAGGTCGATCGGCATGACGAAATAGGCCAGCGCGCCGGCCAGCAGCGCCTTCACATAGGTGGGCGTGGCGGGATCGCGCATGGCGTAATAGGCCGCGATCGCCTCTTCGGCGAAGGGAATGCGCGCCATCCCGCGCCGCAGCTTGGGCCAGAAGCCCGCGTCGATGGCGGCGCTGTCGCGCGCATATTTCTGCTGTTCGGAATTGTCCATACTCTGCATATGGTCGCGGGCCGGGGGTCGTGCAAGCCTATCGCCTGGGCCGGGGCTATCTGCTAGGAAACTCTCGGTTTTCGAACAAGGGAGAGCACAAAATGAACGTCAAGGGATTGGCCGCGATCGTAACCGGTGGCGCTTCGGGCTTAGGCGGGGCGACCGCCAGCCTGCTGGCGTCCAAGGGCGCCAAAGTGGCGATTTTCGACCGCAACGCCGAGCTGGGCGAAAAGCTGGCCAAGCAACTGGGCGGCATTTTCTGCAACGTCGATGTCAGCGATGCCGCCAGCGCCGAAGCCGGGGTCAAGCAGGTGGTGGCCAAGCTGGGCGCGCCGCGCGTGGCCATCAATTGCGCCGGCATTGGCCGCGCCGGCCGCACCATCTCCAAGACCGGTCCGATGCCGCTACAGGATTTCGAGATCGTCATCAAGATCAATTTGATCGGCACCTTCAACGTGATCCGATTGGTGGCGGCGGAGATGGCCAAGGCCGAGCCGCTCGACGACGGCGAGCGCGGCGTGATCGTCAACACCGCGTCGGTGGCGGCGTTCGACGGCCAGATCGGCCAAGCGGCTTACTCGGCGTCCAAGGGCGGCGTGGTCGGCATGACCTTGCCGATCGCGCGCGATTTGTCGTCCTTGGGCATTCGCGTCTGCACCATCGCGCCCGGCCTGTTCAACACGCCGATGATGGCGTCGTTGCCGGAAGAAGCGCGCAAGAGCTTGGGTGCCATGGTGCCGTTTCCCTCGCGCCTGGGTAACCCGGAAGAATACGCGGCGCTGGCCGCGCATATCGTCGAGAACCACATGCTGAACGGCGAGACCATCCGGCTCGACGGCGCGATCCGCTTGGCGCCGAAATAAATCTTAACCTCGCTCGGTATCACGAGAAGCAATCTTAGTTTTTATGCCCTTCTCCCGCTTGCGGGAGAAGGGCATGAAGTAAATATCGCCTCTTATTTTATTGTCCTGCCGCTTTGTCGATGAACCCCGCCAAGGTGAAGTCCTTGTCGCTGACGCCGCCGGCATCATGCGTGGTCAAGGTGATCTCGACCTTGTTGTAGACGTTGGACCATTCGGGGTGGTGGTCCATCTTTTCGGCCTGCATCGCCACCCGCGTCATGAAAGCGAAAGCGGCGTTGAAATCGGCGAATTTGAACGATTTGGCGATGGCGTCGCGCTCGGTGACGTCATGCCAACCCGGTAGTTTGGCCAAGCCGGCCTTGCGCTGTTCTTGCAACAGTTTCTTGGTCATCGATCGGTCTCCTGCCAATGAATTTTTTGGGGGCTTGCCATGCGGTAGAGGCTATCCTATCTGCCGAACATGTCGTCTTACAGCACCCCGCCCAGCCTGGCCGATCTGGAAGAGATCGCCCAGCGCGCTTTCGCCACCATCCCCGCCGAATTCCGCCGCTTCGTCGGCGACGTGGTGATCCGGGTCGACGATTTTCCCGATGCCGAGACCGAGCAGGAGATGGAGCTGGAATCGCCGTTCGATATTCTCGGCCTCTATCGCGGCGTGTCGATCGGCCACAAGCATAACGGCGCCACCCAACAGCATGTCGACATGATCTTCCTCTATCGCCGGCCGCTGCTCGACTATTGGTGCGACACCGGCGAAGACCTGACGCATCTGGTGCGCCACGTTTTGATCCACGAGATCGGCCATCATTTCGGCCTGAGCGACGACGACATGGAAGCGATCGAACGCGCCGAGCAACCGGCCGCTCACTAATCGCAATCAGTCGCCCCGCAGTTTCCTGAAGCGCTTGGCCAGTTCCTGCCACGGCGCGATGTCCCAATGCGAACGGGCCAGGCCGGAGGGCGAGTGCAGCACGTGCACCTCGGCGCCTTCGACCGACCCGAGCTGGCGACCGAAAGTTATTTTACGATGGCCATAGAACGCCATGGCGGCGTTCTTGCTGGTGAAGGCGAGCAGTTTCGGTTTGTAGCGCTTGAGCTTGCGCCGCACTTCTGCCGGATCGAAGGCGGCCGGATCGAGTTCGGCATCCTGGCCGAACTCGGTTTTGTTGACGTCGGTGTAGCCAATGCCGTACTCGGCCATGCGCGGGAAATCGCTCGGGTCGAATTCCGCCGGCACGATCTTCAGATTCTTGAGAGTCGGCCAGAAGGCGTTGCCGGGATTGGCGTAGGGATAGCCGCGCGCTTTGGAGATGCGGCTGACCGCGGTGCCGCAAAACATCAGCACCATGCCGCGGCCTAGCACATCGGGCAGGATCATCCAGCGATCAACGCCACCGCGCGGGCCAACGGCACGGCGGCATCGTCGAGCAACAGATCGACCATGGCGTCTTCGTTGCTGTCGGCTTGCGGCGCGAACGGATCGCTGGCGCTTAGCCGGTGATCGACCACCAGCTTTGCCAGGAGAAGGCGCCGTGCATCGCCGCCGGCTGCACCGGTGGCGGCGCCTTCGGCCGCCAGCAAGGCGGCGGAAACGGCATGATACAGGCTGGAAGCCGCAGCGCGGCTGAGCTTTTCCTTGGCTGGGTCGGCTGCGACCTCGGCAGCGAAGCGGATGGCGCGATCGATCAGTGCCGCGACCCTGCCACGGAATTGGCCGGGCAAAGCTTTGGCATCGTCGAGTTTGTCGTGCAGCGCGCGGCCCAAGGCCTCGCCGCCGCCGCTCTTGCCGATGGCGCGGCCAATCACGTCGAGCGCGTTGATGTTGGAGGTGCCTTCCCAGATCGTGCCGATCTGCGCGTCGCGATACAGCCGGGCGCTGACCCACTCCTCGATATAGCCGGTGCCGCCACGCGCCTCGAGTGCGTGAGAGGCGACGCGGATGTTGTCGCGGCAAGCGCGGAACTTGAACAGCGGCGTGAGAGTGCGCAGCAGGGTTTGCGCGTTGGCGTCGCCCGCATCGGCCTGGCCCCCATCGGCCTTGCCCATCACATGCGTCGAATACAGCGCCATCGACAGCGCCTGCTCGGTCGGCAGCATGATCTTCATCAATTGTCGGCGCAGCAGTGGGAAGGCGACGATAGCCTGGCCAAAGGCGCGGCGGCTGCGCGCCACCACCAAGGCTTCGTTCAAGCAGCGCCGCATCATGGCCGCAGCGCGCACGCCATGGCTGAGGCGCGAGAGATTTACTTGGTCCATCATCTGCTTGAAGCCGTTCTTGGCGTCGCCGATCAGATAGGCGGTGGCGCCTTCGAAGCAGATCTCGCCCGAGGCCATCGATTTGGTGCCGAGCTTGTCCTTCAGCCGCACAATGCGATAGGCGTTGCGGCTGCCGTCTTCCAGATGGCGCGGCATGGCGAACAATCCCAAGCCGCGCGTGCCGGCTGCGGCGTTCTCGGGGCGCGCCAGCAGCACCGCGACATCGGCATCGGCATGGCTGCAGAACCATTTCTCGCCGTGCAGCGCGTAACGCTCGATGCCGTCGGCGCTTTTGCCCAAAGGTTTAGCGATGGTCTCCAGCGCGCCGACATCGGAGCCGCCGGCCTTCTCGGTCATGAATTGCGTGGCTTTCCACATCGTCTTGGGATCGGTGGAGAGCAGACGCGGGAGTAAGTATTTTTTCAACGCCTCGCTGCCGTAACGGGAAATGACGAAGTTCGACGTGTCGGAAACGCTGACCGGGCACATCAGCCCAAATTCCGCCTGCACAAATAGATACTGAAACATGTATTTGCCGACCGGCGGCATCTTGGCGTTCCAGCCCAGCACACCGGGGCGGTGGCTCATGGCGTGCATGCCGAGATCGGCGAACGCGATCTGCTCCATCTCGCGGTAAGCGGGATGATATTCGATCCAGTCCTGGTCGCGGCCGAAGCGGTCGCGCGGATGCAGCACCGGGCCATGCTTATCGGCGATGGCGGCCAATTCGTCCAGACGGGTGCCGGCCAACTCGCCCAATTTGTCGAAATGCGGTTCGAGATGGGCGCGCAATTCGGCCGGCATGTAAATCGTCAACAAATCCTGCAGCGCGCGGTCGGCGCGATAGAAATTCATGCCCCGGCAATCGGGTGCCACGAACTCGGAGCCAGTCGGCGCTTTGGCTTCGCCAGCGCGTAATTTGGTTTGGTTCGTGTCGGGGCTCATTACCAACCCTCCTTGAGGATACGTTCGACGAAGGCCGGCACGATCTGGCTGGCCGGGCCGTAGATGCGCTCGGCGAACAGCGAGTGGCCGTCCGACGGTTCCATGTTCAATTCCACGGTATGGCCGACGCCAGCCATGCGCACATGTTGCACGAAGCCGGCGGCGGGATAAACCGTGCCCGATGTCCCAATCGACACGAACAACCCAGTGCGGTCCAGCGCCGTTATGATCTCGTCCATGTAGAGCGGCATCTCGCCGAACCACACGACATGAGGGCGCGACGTGCCCGTGGCGCCGCATGCAGCGCAGACCGTATGCGGGAACAGCTCTATTCCCGAATCGATCAAGCTGTCGCAGGCCATGCAGCGAATCTTGCCGGCTTGGCCATGCATGTGCAGCACATTGTTCGAGCCGCCGCCCTCATGCAGCAGGTCGATGTTCTGCGTCACCACGATAACCTCGCCCGGCCATTCTTTCTCCAGCTTGGCCAAAGCGCGATGCGCGGCGTTGGGCTGGATGTTGGCGCTGCGGAAATCGGCGCGCCGCTCGTTGTAGAAATCCAGCACCTTGGCGGGATTGCGGTAGAAGGCATCGATGGTGGCGACTTCCTCAATGTCGTATTTGCTCCACAGCCCGTCCTTGTCGCGGAAGGTGTCGATGCCGCTTTCCTTGGAAATGCCGGCGCCGGTCAGGACGACGATGGTATCGAGGGCGGTGCTGGTGCGCGGCATGAGCGTTTCCGGTGTTTTGGCCATCATAGAGCTTTCATGCGAAGGAGAAAGTAGTGGGCGTTCGTTTAGAGCCTGTTCGGTTGGGTCGCGACAGGCTAAATTGACCGCCGCATGAGCGATCAGCCGATCAACCGCAAACTTGCCGCCATTCTCGCTGCCGATGTCGCTGGCTATTCGCGGCTGATGCATCTGGACGAAGAAGCCACCTTGCGGCGGCTCAACGAATATCGCGGCGTCACCGATTCGATCATCGCCAGTCGCGGCGGGCGCATCGCCAATACTGCGGGCGACAGCATCCTGGCCGAATTCGCCAGCCCGGTCGAAGCGGTGCGCGCGGCGCTGGAAATCCAGGAAGCGCTCAACACGCGCAACGCTAGCCTGCCGATCGATCAGCGCATGGAGCTGCGCATCGGCGTCAATCTGGGCGACGTCATGATCAAGGACGGTGATCTGCTGGGTGACGGCGTCAACGTGGCGGCGCGGCTGCAGACCATCGCGCCGGCGGGCGGCGTGTGTATCTCGTCCAGTATCAACGACCAGATCGAAGGCAAGCTCACTCTGCAAATCCGCGACATGGGTCAGCAGAGCCTGAAGAACATCGCCCGGCCGGTGCGTGCCTTCAGCGTCACGGCAGGCGGCGCCACGAAGCTGCGCGCGACAAGCGCCAAGCGCGGCCGCGGGCCGCTATTGGCAGGCTTGGCAATACTGTTGATCGCTGGCGGTGCTGCTGCGGCCTGGTTCGGCGGCGCGTTCCGCGACACCTCGCTGGGTCGTTACGACGGCGTGTGGCAAGGCAGCTATCGTTGCCCCAATACCGGTGGGTCCCCTGAGTTCACGCGGCCCGCCACCATCGTGGTGCGCAATGGCAATGTGGCGTATTACGCCGGCATCCCCGGACAGACCGGCTTCTTCTCGATCTCCGGCGCGGTGCGGCCCGACGACACGATCGAGTTGAGCGGTCCGGGCATCAACAGCAACGCCGTCAGTTACCAATACAACATGGCGGGTAAATTCGCGGGCGACCAACTCGGCATCGCCGCGCTGCCGCCGGTGCGGCCGTGCGAGTTGACCTTGGCGCGCCAACGCGATGCCGATGTGGCGCAGGTGCAGCGCACGATCGATGCCGACATCGCCAAGCGCAATGCCGAGGCCGACCAGATCCGGCGCAACGAAGATGCCGAGCGTAAGAAAGCCAATGCCGACGCGGCCAAAGCCAAAGCGGATGCCGATGCGACGCGCGCCAAAGCCGATGCCGACGCCGCCAAGGCTAAAGCCGACGCCGATACCGCTTCCGCTGCCGCTACCGCTGCGGCGGCTAAAGCCAAAGCGGACGCCGATGCGGCCAAGCGCAACGCGCCGCCGCAGGTGGTGACTGCGCCCAAGCCGCCGCCAAATCCTCCGGTCGTGGCGCGCCTCAATCGCTTCGATGGTATTTGGCGCGGCGACTTCGCTTGCCAGGCTGGCGGTCCGGACCACCGCGCTGCTACCAACGTGACGCGGCTGGTGCGCATCAAAGGCGGCGAGATGACGTTGGAATCGGGCGGCATCCAAGGCCAGCCGCGCAGCTATCGCGCCGTCGGCACGGTCGAGGACGACGACACGGTCGATCTGCGCGGCCCCGGCACCACGCAAAAGGGCACGCCGTATCAATTCCATTTGGTCGGCAAATTCAGCGGCAACAGTTTCAGCGGCGATATCGTGCTGGCCGGCCGGCCCTGTAAGCTCACGCTGGCGCGCGAGAAATAATCAGCGCAGGGCCGTCAGCGCATAATCGGCTTCCACCGTGTAAATCGGACCGTCTGGGCGAATCAGCGAAGAGAACAGGCAGAACCGCTCGACCGCGAACGGTTCGCTGCGCAGCAGGGCGTGCGACGCCAGGAACTGCGCCAGATGATGGCCGGCCAGGTCGCGGCCGGAGAAACGCGCCAGAGTGACGTGCGGCCTGTATTTGCCGCCTTCCAGCTTCACGCCGGCGCGCGCCACGGCGCTGTCGACTTTCCGGCGCAAATGATCGAGCGCGGGGTTGGGCGCCATTGTGGCGTAAAGCACGCGCGGCTTGTCGTCGCCGAAATGGCCGACCCCCGCAATCTGCAAGGTGAAAGCCGGCGCCCGCAGGCCCAGCAGCATTTCGTCGAGGTCGCGCGCCTGGCCTTGGTCGATCTCGCCAATGAAGCGCAAGGTGATGTGGAAATTATCCGGATCGACCCAGCGCGCGCCGGGCACGCCCGATTGCAGCGCCGCCAGTTCTTGGCGCAGCGTGTAGGGAATCTCCAAGGCCACGAACAGGCGCAGCATGGCTACCCGCCTGGGTTAATGCATCAAGGGCAGGGATTGCCGACCCGCTGGTAGATTTCTTCGATGCCGACCAAGACCTCGGGCGGCAGCTTCACGTCGAGGCTGTCGATGTTCTGCTTGAGCTGGTCGAGACTGGTGGCGCCGATGATGTTGCTGGTCACGAACGGGCGCGTGTTGACGAAGGCCAGCGCCATCTGG
>JBBSNV010000084.1:0-7643 GCA_038260375.1 Reyranellales bacterium | reverse complement strand
GACGCAAGACGTGCTGACACAAGATCTGCTAACACGCGCGCGGCGCCGCTCCGAAGCCTGGGACGAGAGTGCCGCGGCCTGTGAGCTGTCGGGCGATCACCTCCACGAGCACGCCGATCACGATCATGCTGGCCACGATCACCCCGATCGACATCACGCCGCCTGAAAGTGCTGTACGATTTTTTCTTGGCGCCGTTTGGCTCCGACCTGCCCTTCATGCGCCGCGCCTTGGTCGCCAGCCTGGCGCTGGCGTTGTCCTACGGACCGATCGGCGTGTTCTTGGTGCTGCGCCGCATGACCTTGGTGACCGATGCCATGGCCCATGCCGTGCTGCCCGGCGTGGCCGCGGGTTTCCTGCTGTCGGGCTTGTCGCTGTGGGCCATGAGCATCGGCGGCTTGGTTGCCGGGCTGGTGGTGGCGTTGCTGGCCGGCGCGATCAGCCGCGCCACCAACATGCGCGAGGATGCCAGTTTCGCCGGCTTTTATCTGGTGGCGCTGGCGGCCGGCGTGATGTTGCTGGCCACGCGCGGCAGCAATGTAGATCTGGTTCACATCCTGTTCGGCAGCATTCTCGCCGTCGACGATGCCGCGCTCTATCTGATGGCCGGCACTGCCACCGTCACCTTGCTGACCATGGCGCTGATCTATCGGCCGCTGCTGGTCGAATGCCTCGACCCGCGCTTCCTACAAGCCGCCGGCGGGCGCGGCGCACTGTGGCATTCCATTTTCCTGATGTTGTTGGTGATCAACACCGTGGCCGGCTTCCAGGCGCTCGGCACGTTGATGGCAGTCGGGCTAATGGTGCTGCCGGCGATTGCCGGAAAGTTTTGGGTGCGCTCGGTTGCTTCGCTATGGCTGACCGCGTCGTCGATCGCGTTGTTGAGCGGCTATGGCGGCTTGCTGCTGTCGTTCCATGCCGATCTGCCGTCGGGTCCGGCGATCGTGCTGGTAGCTGGAGGGGTTTGGTTCGTCTCGATGCTGGGCGGCCGTTACAACAGCCTGCGCGCGCGCCTGTGGCGCCCCCGTCACTTGGTGGGATAAGGCATTTGGTCGGCTAACGCCGCTCTACTCGGCAGCAGCGTCGCTGTCGCGGCCTATTCGGCTGCGTCGCTATCGCGACCTATTCGGCTGCGTCGCTGTCGCGGCCTATTCGGCTGCGTCGCTGTCGCGGCCTATTCGGCTGCGTCGCTGTCGCGGCCTATTCGGCTGCGTCGCTGTCGCGACGGGGCGCCACATCGCGCAACAGCTTGTAACGCCCCTGCTCCAGCACCACCGAACAAGCCACCAGGCGCTGGTCGCGATTGCTGTCCATGGAGATCAGCCGGGCATGCGGGATGCCGGCCTGGTCGACCAGCTTGGCCACTTCCCAGGAGATCGCTGCCTTGCCGATCGATTGATACAATTGCCCGATTTCGACGTGCTTTTTCATCTGATAAAACTCGACTGCGTGTGCGCTGTTCTTAACAGTATTCGCACGAATGGGGCAATGCCGCGGCGGGGTTTTGCCGCAAAACGCGATTGTTCCCGGCCGTGGCGCGGTTTAGCCTGCCGGTCCTCGGCTTCGGGCTCGCTTGCCCCCATCGATGAAACGACAATTCTGGAGGAAATTCATGCGTAAATTTGTCCTGCTCGCCGCAGTCGCGGCAGCCATCGCCCTGCCCAGCGCCGCTTTCGCGCAGGCCAAGGTGACGATGCGCATCAGCCATCAGCTCCCGCCCTCGCATCACATCGCCCAGCTCACCGACGCTTTCGCCGCCGACGTCAAGAAGCGCACCAATGGCGAGGTCGACGTGCAGATCTTCGGCTCGTCCAAAGCATTCAAGCCGACGGAAAACTATCCCGCCGTCGCCAAGGGCGACATAGAGGGTGCGCTGGCGGTGAATTTCCAGTGGGGCGCCACCATTCCGGAAATGAGCGTAACCGCCATTCCCTATTTCTACACCGACCTCGACAAGATCAAGAAGTTCCCCGGCTCGGAAGCCAACAAGCTGCTCGATGCCAAGCTCGAAGCCAAGGGCGTGCATAACCTGGCCTGGTTCTACACCACGCGCATTTCGATCATCACCTCGAACAAGAAACCGATCGTGGCGCTCGACGATTTCAAGGGCATCAAGATCCGCGGTTTGAACAAAATGGTCGACACCGCGTTCACCAATGTCGGCGCCTCGCCTTCGGCGCTGCCGGGCGACGAAGTCTATAACGGCCTGCAGACCGGCGTGATCGATGCCGGCCTGACCGACATTTCCGCCGCCTATAGCCGCAAATACTACGAGGTGCAGAAATACGGCACTGTGACGCCGTTCTTCACTGTGTACTTCCATCTCTACGTCAATCCCAAATGGTGGAACGACCTGCCGCAGAAATACAAGGACGCAATCAGCGCGGCGGCCAAAAAGGCGGAAGCCGATTCGATCGCCCTGACCGAGAAAACCGCCGCCGATGCGGTCGATCAGCTCAAGGCCAAGGGCATGGTACTGCATATCCAGACGCCGGCTGAAACCAAGCAATGGGCCGCCAAGATGCAGCAGCCGGTGCTGGACGTGTTCAAAGTCTCGGCGCCGGACGCCGCCAAGATACTCGACGCGATCAACAAGCTCTGATCGCGCTTATCCGCAATCATGCCGGATAAGGCCAATGGCAAGGGCGCGCGCATCGTGCGCGCCCTTGACCGTGGCGCCGACCTCCTTAGCCAAGCCGCCGCCTTCCTGGCGACGATCGCCATGCTGGCGTCGTTGGCCTTGGTGGTGTTCGGCATCGCCGCCCGCTATCTGCTGAAAACGCCGCAAAGCTGGTCCGACGAACTGGTGGGCTACCTGCTGGTCGGCATCGTCATGTTCGCCGCGACCGACGCCTTGCGCAAAGGCGAACACATCGCCATCGACATCCTGACCGGCCGCCTGAAGCCGGCCGGACGGCGGCTCGTGGCGCTGCTCGGCCTGGCAACAGTCGCGCTGTTTGCGCTGCTAATGATCGACAAGGGCTGGGAGATGGTCGCCTTCTCGCGCATGGTCGACATGCACTCCAATCAGGATTTGGGGGCGCCGCTGTGGGTGGTGCAGCTGATGATTCCCGTAGGGGGCATACTGCTGCTGATTTCCGCCGTTACCTTATTCTTGCGCGAGTTGATCGGCGATCCCGTGTTCGAGGACAGCCACCTGCAAAACGGCCCCGTGCAGCGCGGCCTGGATTGACGGCATGACCTTTCTCGGCCTGTTGCTGATCTTGGTCGTGCTGCTGTTCACCGGCATCCCGGTATTCGCCGCCCTGGCGCTGTTCGGCGCCGGCACCTTGCTCATCGCCGAAGGCCGCTTCGGCAGCCTGGGCGAAAATTTCTTCGGCAGCCTGAACGTCTACCTGCTGGTCTCGATCCCGCTATTCACCCTGATGGCGCAGTTCATGATCCGCGGCAAGGTGGTCGATCAGCTCTACAACACGACGCACAGTTTGGTGCGCCATTTGCCCGGCGGACTGGGCATTGCCACAGTCGGCGCCTGCACCATCTTCGCCGCCATTTCCGGCTCGTCGGTCGCCACCGCATTGACCATCGGCGCGGCCGCAATCCCACAGATGATCCGCTACGGCTACACGCCGCGCTACGCTTTCGGCGTGGTCGGCGCTGGCGGCACCCTGGGGATCCTGATCCCACCGTCGGGCCCGATGATCCTATATGCCGTGAACTCCGACACCTCGATCGGCCAGCTGTTCATGGGCGGCGTGCTGCCCGGCCTGATGATCGCCGTCATTTTTGCCGCGTGGGCTTCGTTCGTGGCCTGGCGCACCAAGCAGGGCCGGCAAGAAAAGCGGGCCGGCTGGCGCGACATCGCGCGCGCCTTCCGCCAGTCGATCTGGGCGCTGCTGCTGCCGCCGTTCATCCTGGGCGGCATGTATTTCGGCTTTTTCACCGCCACCGAGGCGGCCGGCGCCGGCGCGCTGGCCGCTTTACTGATCGCGGCGCTGATCTATCGCAATTTATCGCGGCGCGACGTTTGGGATTCGGCGCGCGATGCGGCGCGCACCTCAGCCATGCTGTTCATGATCCTGGCTGCCGCCGGCGTGTTCGGCCACGCCTTGACCAAACTGCAAATCCCAGACGAGATCGTCGCCGCGGTGATCCATTACGACGTCTCGCAAACCGGATTCTTGCTGGCGATGATGGCGCTGATCTTCGTGCTCGGCATGTTCCTCGAGACCATCTCGATCATCCTGATCACGACGCCGGTGGTGCTGCCGGTACTGCACACTTTGCACATCAACCCAGTGTGGTACGGCATCTTGCTGACCATCAACCTCGAGCTGGCGTTGATCACGCCACCGGTCGGCATGAATTTGTTCACCATCAAGGCAATCAGCAACGGCGCGCCGATCGGCGAGATCATTCGCGGCGTGTTGCCCTATGTAGTGTTGCTGGTGATTGCGCTGGGCATCATCCTGGCGTTTCCCGACTTGGCGCTGTGGCTGCCGCAGACCATGTTCGAGCGCCGCTAAAGCGGCGGGGTTCGAGCGCCGCTAAAGCGGCGGGGTTCGAGCACCACTAAAGCGGCGGGGTTCGAGCGCCGCTAAAGCGGCCCGCCGGAATTATACCGAAGAATAGGAGCAGCCTGTCAGTTGCGCGATGAAATTGTGGCCGCGCTAGCGCGTAGCGGCGGTCAAAATCGACAACAGGGCGCGTCGTTGCGTCTGGTATGCAAGTTGGCGCGACAGGCCCATCTGTTGGCGCAGCACGTCCATGAACTCGAAATCGGCCATCACCACCATGGCGTCCAGAGTCTCGGCGCGCGCCTCACGCGGCAGCTGATTGACCTCGACGCCGAAGGCGCGTTCGAGCAGCCGATGCAGCACTTCGCGGAATTGGCGGCGGCGCTGCGCCAAGGCCGGCGAGCGATGCTCGAGCAAAGTGGCGGCGCGGCGGATGGCGGCAATCTGGTCGTAGATGTTCCAGCGCATATCGAGCAAAGCCTCAATTTTCTGCTCGACCGGGCCGGATTCGGGCACCGGCCGCACCAAGGACCATACGCGTTGCATGGTCTGGTCCGCCGCCGCCTGGAACACCGATTCGAGGTCGGCAAAGTGCTGAAATACCGAACGCACCGACACTCCGGCGCGCGCGGCAATGGCTGCTGCGGTCGGCTCGAGTTGGCCCTCTTCGATCAGGGCGATCATCGATGTGACGATGCGACGACGCGTGTTGTCGGCGCGTGCGGTTCTGCCGTCAACCGGCTTGACCGGTTGCACCATATTCGTCGCTTTGACTTGCATCGCCATGCATTTGCACGCTAACGGAGGAAACACCGGGTCGGCAAGCGTTGATATGGATTAGTTCAATAGTGGCGTATTGCAACTGAAAATCTATACAGATGGAGTAGGGCAAACAGATGCAGGCGGTATTGTGGGATTTCGGCGGCGTGATCCTGTCCAGCCCATTCGAGGCGTTCAACGCCTACGAGGCCGGACTTGGTTTGCCGCGCGATTCCATTCGTAAAATCAACACCATCAACCCCGACGCCAATGCCTGGGCGCGCATGGAGAGGGCCGAAGTGTCCCTAAGCGAGTTCGCCCAGCTGTTCGAAGCCGAAGCGGCGGCACAAGGCCACACGCTGTCCGGCCAGCGCATCCTGGGCCTGCTGTCGGGCGAGATCCGGCCCGAAATGGTCGAGGCGCTGAAGCGGGTCAAGGCCCGGTACCGGATTGCTTGTATCACCAACAATATGTCGCTGGGTGAAGGCCCGGCCATGATGCGCAGCCCGGGCAAAGCCAGACAGGTAGCCGAGATCATGGCGCTATTCGAGCATGTCATCGAATCGAGCAAGCTCGGCATGCGCAAACCCGACCCGCGCATCTATCAGCACGCCTGCAAGCTATTGGGAGTCGAGCCAAGCGAATGCGTCTATCTCGACGATCTCGGCATCAATCTGAAGCCGGCGCGCGCCATGGGCATGAAGACCATCAAGGTGGAAAGCGCCGATCAGGCGCTGCGCGAATTGGAACGGATTATTGGTATGACGCTACGCTAAGGCACATGAAGCTGCGCTCGGCGTATTTGCGCTCCGCATAGCGAGGCGACAGCGATTGCCCGTCCCAGAGTCAGGGGGCAGTATGAACGCGCATTCACCGAACAATTCGAGGCGATGATGTCCTGGCAACCGGAAATCGACGAACTGCGCCGCCGCGAGGCCTTGGCTTACAAAATGGGCGGCGAGGAAAAGATCAAGCGCCAGCACGACGGCGGCAAGCTCACCGTGCGCGAACGCATCGAGAAGCTGCTCGATCCGGGCTCGTTCCACGAAGTTGGCGCCATTGCCGGCAAAGCCGAATACAACGACGACGGCAGCTTGAAGAATTTCGCGCCGTCCAATTTCGTCTGCGGCCGCGGCCGCCTCCAGAGCCGACCGGTGGTGGTGGGTGGCGACGACTTTACCGTGCGCGGCGGCGCCGCCGACGCGTCGATCTGGGCCAAGCAGGAAATCTCCGAACAGATGGCGGGCGATCTGCGCTTGCCGATCGTGCGGCTGATCGACGGCACCGGCGGCGGCGGCTCGGTGAAGACCTACGAGATGACCGGCCGCACCTATGTGCCACGCAACCCGGCCTGGGAATACGTGGTGCGCAATCTTTCGCTCGTGCCGTGTGTGTCGTTGGGCTTGGGCTCGGTTGCCGGCCTGGGTGCGGCGCGCCTGGTGACCAGCCACTACTCGCTGATGGTCAAGGGCGTGTCGCAGATGTTTGCCGCCGGACCGCCGGTGGTGGCGCGGCTGGGCCAGGACGTGACCAAGGAAGAACTGGGCGGCACGCAGATCCATGCCCGCAACGGCACGGTCGACGACGAAGTGGCCAGCGAACAGGAAGCCTTCGAGCGCACGCGCCAGTTCCTGTCGTACCTGCCGAATTCGATTTACGACCTGCCGCCGCGCGGGCCGATCACCGACGACGTCAACCGGCGCGAAGAGAAGCTACTGTCCCTAGTGCCGCGCGACCGGCGCAAGGTTTACAAGATGCGCGAGATCATCGGGCTGACCCTCGATCAAGGCAGCTTTTTCGAGATCGGCAAGCTCTATGGCCGATCGATCGTCACCGGATTGGCGCGCATCGATGGCTGGCCGGTGGCGGTGATGGGTGGCGATCCGTTCTTCTATGGCGCCGCATGGAGCGCCGAAACCGCCCACAAGGTGACGCGCTTCGTCGATATGGCCGAAACCTTCCATCTGCCGGTGGTGCATTTCGTCGATTGCCCGGGCTTCGTCATCGGCGTCGAAGCGGAAACTGCTGCCACCATCCGTCACGGCGCCCGCGCCATGGCGGCGATCTATCAAGCCACCGCGCCGTGGTGCTCGATCATCGTGCGTAAAGTGTTCGGCGTGGCGGGCGCCGCACACCAGAACTGGGACAAATATAATTTCCGTTACGCTTGGCCATCGGGCGATTGGGGCTCGCTGCCCTTGGAAGGCGGCATCGAGGCCGCCTACAAGGCCGATCTCGCGGCCTCCGACGATCCGGCCAAACTGCTGGCCGACATCAACGAGCGCATGAATAAGGTGCGCTCGCCGTTCCGCACGGCCGAGTCGTTCGGGGTGGATGAGGTGATCGATCCCCGCGATACCAGGCGGCTGCTCTGCGATTTTGCCAACCTCGCGGCGCCGTTGCGCACG
>JBBSNV010000083.1:0-7689 GCA_038260375.1 Reyranellales bacterium | reverse complement strand
CATCGAACAATGTTGCTTTCGTGCGTGCTCGATGGCTGCAAACGGCGCCGCCAGCCGGGCCGTTGCGCTCCACGTGCTATGCCCATACCCAGCAATTGGCGCGTCAAAATACCCTCGTCATCCACCTGCCGCTGGCCGTTTTGCGTCACGAATTGCCGACGCTTTTTGCCGAGCGTTGGCGTCGCGGCTATGATTTGGTGGCGGTGTGTTGGGCCGATCCGCATCTTCGCGACGCGCGCTGGCTGCGTTACGGCGTGCTGGCGGCCCCGATATTCTATGCGCAAAATCTGGCGCTGGACTGGCGTCGCATGAGCATTGGCACCAGCCGGTTCGGATGGAGCAGCAGCAAACGGCTGGCGGCCATAGGGCTGGCTGCCCTTATCAGGCTGATCGATCTGGCTGGCATCGTCCGTGCCCTGATTCTTGGGCCCGCTAGGCGCTGGAGCGCCTACGGCACCGCCGCCGATCGGGACAATTTGGGGCCAACATCGGCTGGCCGCCGACTTGAAAACCCGCCCAACAGGGCGTAATTCAAGCGGTCCAGCGGGGCGACAGGCGTCCCGCCCTATCCAGGAAAGGCCCTTTTGGGACAAAGCCATGGGCTTCAAGCTTGCCGTTGTCGGTGCTACCGGCAATGTCGGACACCAACTTCTCGAAATTCTGGCGGAGCGCAATTTCCCCGCCGATGACGTCATTGCTTTGGCGTCGGAAAAATCGATCGGCAAAAAGGTGTCGTTCGGCGAGAAAACCGAGCTGAAAGTCCAGAACCTGGCGAATTTCGATTTCAAGGGCGTGGACATTGTATTGTCGTCGCCCGGCGCGAAAGTTTCGGCGGTGTCGAGCCCGCGCGCGGCCGCAGCCGGCGCCATCGTGATCGACAACACCTCGCAGTTCCGCATGGATCCGGACGTGCCGTTGATCGTGCCCGAGGTCAATCGCGCCGCCATCGCCGGTTATCCGAAAAAGAACATCATCGCCAATCCCAATTGCTCGACCATCCAGATGGTCACGGCGCTGAAGCCGTTGCACGATTTCGCCAAGATCAAGCGCGTCGTGGTCTCGACCTATCAGTCGGTATCGGGCGGCGGCCGCGCTGGCATGGACGAGCTGTTCAACCAGACCAAGGGCATCTACGTGAACGACTCGGTGCGCACCGAAAAATTCACCAAACAGATCGCCTTCAACGTCATCCCGCATATCGACGTGTTCATGGATGACGGCTCGACCAAGGAAGAGTGGAAGATGAACGCCGAGACGCGGAAGATTCTCGATCCCAAAATCAAAGTCACCGCGACCTGCGTGCGGGTGCCGGTGTTTGTCGGCCACGCCGAGGCGGTCAATCTCGAATTCGAGAAGCCCATCGGCGAGGAGGAGGCGCGCGAGATCTTGCGCAAAGCGCCGGGCATCATCGTCATCGACCATCGCGTCGATGGCGGCTACGTCACGCCGATCGAGGTGGCGGGCGAAGATGCGGTTTATGTCAGCCGCATCCGCCATGATCCGACGGTCGAGAATGGCCTCAATTTGTGGATCGTGTCGGACAATCTGCGCAAGGGTGCCGCGCTCAATGCCGTGCAGATTGCCGAAGAACTGGTCAAATCCTATCTCTAAAACGGCAGGCGGCGATGGCCAGTGAAAAGACTTCACGGCCGTCGTCACGGCCCGACTTGAAGGCGCTGTTCGAGCAGGGCGGCAAGGCCTATACCGAAGGCCGTCTGGTCGAAGCGGCTGCAGCCTTTCAGCATATCCTCGTCCATTCGCCGCGGCACGAAGCCACTTGGCTCAATCTCGGCGCGGTCTGGCGCAGTTTGAAAAAGCCTCAATTAGCTGTGGCGTGCTATCGCCGCGTGCTGCACGGCAATCCCGGCAGTGTCGTGGCGTGGGGAAATGTCGGCAATGCATTGAAGGATTTGGAGCGATTCGACGAAAGCATTGCCGCCCACCGCCGCGCGTTAGAGATCAGCCCTCGAAACGTGTCGCACTGGCATAATCTTGGGGTGGCGTTGCGCGAATCGGGCGACACCCAGGGCGCGGTCGAGACGTTCGGCCGGGCAATCGAGATCGAGCCAGCCCATGTCGATGCGCATTGGGATCGCGCACTGGCGAATCTGACGTTGGGAAATTACGCCGCAGCTTGGCCCGACTATGACTATCGTTGGCGCCTGGGGGAGACCTCAAAATCGTTCAAATCTCCCTATCCGGTCTGGCGGGGAGAGCTGCTGGCGGGCCGTTCAGTGCTGCTGTATGCGGAGCAGGGGTTTGGCGATACCGTAATGGCCTTGCGTTGCCTGCGCCGTCTCGACGGTCACGGCGGCAAGATCATTCTCTATGTCCAGCCGGAAATGCGTCGTCTATTGGGGACGCTGCCCAACGTCGATGAAATCGCGACGCGTGATCAGCCGGTACCGCAGGCCGATCTTAGTCTACCGCTGATGGATTTGGTCGCCCGCCACACCCCCGACAGGGCATCGGTGGCGCCGCCGGTGGGATTGATCGTTCCGGCCGAAAGTGGTCAACGGGCTCGTGCCGTCTTGAGTGCCTTCAAGGGCGATTTCAAGGTGGGCATTATTTGGTCCGGCAGCGTCACATTCAAAAACAACCATCGTCGGGCCGTGGGTTTGGAGCGCTTTTTGCCGCTCGCCGAAGTGCCGGGGGTTCAGCTGTTCAGCCTGCAGAAAGGGCCGCCTTACGAACAGTTCAAGCGCCTCGCGCCATTGCCGCTGGTGATCGATTTGGGCAGCCTGTTCGACGACTTCGCCGACACGGCCGCGGCTGTGCGCGAGTTGGATCTGGTGATCATGACCGATTCTTCGGTCGCCCATCTGTGCGGCTCGCTGGGCGTACCGATCTGGAATCTGCTCAATTTTCAGGCCTATTGGATTTACGGCCGCGAGAGCGACGAGACATCGCCCTGGTATCCGTCGATGCGATTGTTCCGCCAGCGCCAACCGAGCGATTGGGACGACGTGTTCGGCAAAGTCAAGCAGGCGCTGGAATTGGCCGTCGCCAGCAAACGTGCCGCTACGGCGTGAGTTGAGACGGGCTTGCTCGCACTATAATTGCGGCACGCGGTGGGCTTATAATGGACCGCTTATGGGCCGCCGCACCGCTTCGCTGCGAGCAGGCAAGGAATCCGCTGACGTATGACTTTGAACGAAAATCCACCTCAGGCCGCATCGGTTGTTCCGGCTGGCGGCAACGCCGCCGAGCGGCTGATGCGCCAGGCCGGCGCGGCCCATCGCAGCGGTAGACTGCAGGAGGCGGTGCAGCTTTACGTCCGGCTGCTGCAGCAGATGCCGCACAATGCCGAGCTGCACAACAATATCGGCGTAGCGCTGCGCGGCATGGGCCGGTTCGATGCGGCGATCGCCCATTATCGGCAATCCTTGGCGATCGAACCCAACGCGCCGTCGCATCATTCCAATTTGGGTAACGCGCTGCGTTCGATCAATCGTTGGGAAGAGGCGCTGCAGCATCATTTCCGCGCCGTCGGTCTGCAAGCCGATTACGTCGAAGGGTTTTTCAATCTCGGCTTGACCTTGCGCGATATGGGCCGGCTCGACGAAGCGATCGGCTGTTTCGGCCGGGTTGTACAATTGGCGCCCGACAATCATCGCGCCGTGGTCGAAGCGGCGGTCGCCCGCTTGATGCGCGGCGATTTGGAAGCCGGTTTCCGCGACTACGAGGTGCGGCGACGTTTACAGGAGCATCAGCAGCCCGATTTTCGCGCGCCGGCGTGGGACGGGGGCGACATCGCGGGAAAGACTTTGCTGCTCTATCCCGAACAGGGCCTAGCCGACGCTTTGCAGTTCGCACGTTATGCGCCGATGCTGCGCCAGCGCGGCATCCGGCTGGTCAGCCTGGTCCAGCCGCTATTGCGCGACCTGTTCAAACTCTCCGGGTTGTTCGATGACGTGGCGTCGGAGGGCGAACCGCTGCCGGCGTTCGATTATCATGCTTCCATGCTGTCCCTGCCGGCGCTGATGGGCACATCGATCAACACCGTCCCGGCCCAGGTGCCCTATCTTAAAGCGCCCGAGCTACGGCGCATTCGCATCGGCGCGCATAGCCGCACTCGGCTGAAGATCGGCATCTTCTGGGCCGCCATGCCTGGCCATCCGCTGGATCGCAATCGCTCGAGCAGTTTGGGACAATTTTTGAGCCTGGCCGACAATCCCGACGTGCTGGTGTTCAGTCTGCAGGGCGGCGCGGCGCAGAAGGAAATCGATGCGATCGGGGCGGCGGGCTTGGTCCATGACGTGGGCCGCGGCATCTTCGATTTCGCCGAAGCCGCCAGCGTGCTGACCCAACTCGACCTGTTGATCACCATCGACGCGCCGATCGCGCATCTGGCCGGCGCCATGGGCCTGCCCGCCTGGGTAATGTTGCCGCATAGCGCCGACTGGCGCTGGATGATGCAGCGGCCCGATTCGCCGTGGTATCCGTCGCTGCGCCTGTTCCGACAAGGTACGCCGGGCGATTGGGCGCCGGTGATGTCGCAAATCCGCACCTCGCTGGGCGCGCTGCTGAGCGGCGCAATCTAGCGCGTCAGATATGCAGCAGGCCCTTGGGCAGGGCCAGCGACACCAGGATCAGGCAGCCCAGCACCAGCAGCAATCCGCCGGTGCCCCAGTTCAGCCATTGCAGCGACGATTGCGACACGAAGCGGCGCAGAGCTTGCGCCAGCACGGTCAGCAACAGCCACCATCCTGCCGCGCCCAGCGCCACGCCGGCGATCGCCAACACGGCAGTGGCATTGTCGGTGATCTGCGAGCCCACGCCGGATGCGGCGAACACGGCTGCGAACGCACCCAGGGTCAGCGGGTTGAACAAGGTGATGAAAAAGCTCGAGACCAGGAACCGCACGATGGTCATGGTCTTGTGCTCGCGGTCGGTGGCGACCGGATCGCCGATGCTGGGTGGGCGGTGGCCGATGTAGTAGACGCCCATGGCGATCAGCAGCGCCGCGCCGATCAGTTGGACGATGAATTCATTGCGGTTGATGAAATCGGCAACGAAGGTGATGCCAAACACGGCGATGGCGCCGAAGATGGTGTCGGCCACGGTGGCGCCGATGCCGGTGGCCAAGCCGCCCAGCGGCCCCGCGCCCAAGGTGCGGCGGATGCACAACACCGCCACCGGCCCCACCGGCAGGGCGATGGAAAAGCCGATGATCGCGCATTGGATCAGGATCAGCGTCTCGCTCACGCCGCTTGCCCTTGTGCCAGGGGCCGCACCGCGAAGTGCCGGCTGGGGCGGGCGATTTCGTCCTGCGCACCGATCAGGTCAAGCTCGCGCCGCCCGGCTCGATGGGTCGCTTGCATGACGGCGAAGATCGCCGCCGCTGCTTCGGCCAACGCTTTGGCCACATCCTTGTTCTTCAAATAATGCGCCAGGAACAACGCCGCCACCGCGTCGCCCGAGCCATTGGGCGGAGTGGCGAAGTCAAGTTGCGGCGTTGCCACCAGATAGGCGGCGTTTTTGGTGACTGCCAGCATTTCGATCTCGCCCGGCTTGGCGTCGTGGCGATGCAGCGATGTCACCAACACGATGCGCGGGCCTCGGGCCAGCAATTTGCGGCACGCGGCGATCGCATCGTCCAGGCTGCTTGTCGTCGTGCCGGCCAGGTAGTCGAGCTCGAACTGATTGGGCGTCAGGATGTCGGTGAGCGGCACGATACGGTCGCGAAACAATTCGGGGATGCCGGGCCGCACGAAAAAGCCGCGCCCGACATCGCCCATCACCGGGTCGCAGCACCACAGCGCATTGTCGTTGGCTTTCCGCACGCGCGTTGCCGCGTCGATCACCACTTCGCCCATGGCGCTATCGCCGAGATAGCCACTCAACACCGCGTCGCACTCCCCCAATACGCCTCGCGCCGCGATGCCGTCGATCAGCGCCGCGATCTGCGCCGGCGGATAAACCTCGCCGGTCCAGGCACCGTAGCCGGTATGGTTGGAAAATTGCACCGTATTGATGGCCCATACCTCCAGCCCGAGGCGCTGCAGCGGAAAAGTCGCAGCCCGATTGCCGACATAGCCGTAGGCGACATGCGACTGAATGGACAAGATGTTCATGGGTCTGAAAACCAGGGGGCGGCGAAAAACCAGGCTGAGACGCGGGATCGAGCGGCAGGCGCAAGCTTGCCATAGGATGAATTCGCGTTACAGTCACGGCGATTTTTTCCTGCGCCGTTTCGGCGCAAATCCGCTCAAATTCTTGCCGAGGCCCAGGATGTCGATTGCTCTTCGTCCCCGCCGCAGCGTGCTGTACATGCCGGCCGCCAATACCCGCGCGCTCGAAAAGGCGCGCACCTTAGCTGCCGATGCGTTGATCTTCGATTTGGAAGATGCCGTGTCGCCCGACGCCAAAGATGCGGCGCGTGCCAATGCCTGCGCCGCGGCATCCTCCGGCACTTACGGCAAGCGCGAGATCGTGATCCGCGCCAACGCACTCAACACGCCTTGGGGCAAAGACGATCTGGCGGCAATCGCCAAATCGGGCGCCCACGCCGTGCTGCTGCCCAAAGTCGATGGCGCAACCGAGGTGACCGAGGCATTGGCCGCGCTCGACAAAGCGGGCGCGGCCCAATCGTTGATGCTGTGGTGCATGATCGAAACGCCGCTGGCGATCTTGCGGCTGGAAGAAATCGCTGCCCATGACCGCGTCAGCTGTTTCGTCATGGGCACCAACGATCTGGTCAAGGATCTGCGCGCGCAATTCACTCCCGACCAGATTGCGGTGCTGACCAGCCTGTCGCAAACCGTTCTGGTGGCGCGCGCCTACGGCAAGGTGGTGCTGGATGGCGTCTATAACGACATCCAGAATCTCGACGGCTTCAAAGCGCAATGCCGACAGGGCCTGGCCATGGGCTTCGACGGCAAGACCCTGGTGCATCCTTCGCAGATCGAACCGTGCAACGAGATCTTCGCGCCGTCGGCGCAAGAGGTCGAGCGTGCGCGCAAGATCATCGACGGTTTCGAGCGCGCCAAAGCCGAAGGCAAGGGCGTGGTCACGGTCGATGGCCGCATGGTCGAGGCGCTGCACGTCGAACTCGCCAAACGCACCTTGGCGGTGCACGCCGCCATCGCCGAGCTGGCGCACGGGTAGGGTCTGATGGCTCAGACCAGCAAGACCAATCCCGGAAACTTCTTCGAAGATTTCCGCATCGGCCAGGAAATCCGCCATGCCACGCCGCGCACCCTGACCGAAGGCGATGTCGCGGCCTATATCGCGCTCTACGGCAGTCGTTTCGCGCTGCCTTGTGCCGCCAGCTTCGCCCAGTCGCTGGGGTTGAAGCAGGCGCCGATCGACGATCTGTTGGTGTTCCACATCGTGTTCGGCAAGACCGTGCCGGACATCTCGCTCAACGCCATCGCCAATCTGGGTTACGCCAATTGCCTCTTCGGCACGCCGGTGTTTCCCGGCGATACCTTGTCGGCGTCCTCGACCGTGATCGGCCTGCGCGAAAACTCCAACAAGCAATCGGGCGTGGTTTATGTGCGCTCGATCGGCCGCAACCAGGTGGGGGAAGCGGTGTTGGACTATGTGCGCTGGGTCATGGTGCGCAAACGCGACCAGTCCGCCGCGCCGCCGGAGGGCGATGCCGCCAAGCCGCCGGCCGTGGTGGCAGTGGATCAGCTCCAAGTGCCGGCTGGGCTCGTTCGCAGCCGTTACGCTTGCATGCTG
>JBBSNV010000082.1:0-7711 GCA_038260375.1 Reyranellales bacterium | reverse complement strand
TGGGCGTGCGGCCCGAGCATGTGCGGCTCGATCCCGATGGCCTGCCCGCCGAGGTGGCGGCGGTCGAGTATCTGGGCGCCGACAGCCTGATCGATGCGCGGTTGGGCGGGCAGAAATTGCTGGCTAAAATCGCCGGCAAGGTCGCGATCCGAACCGGCGACCGCATCGCGCTGGCCTGGGAGCAGAAGGATTGTCACTGGTTCGACGCCAAATCCGGCGAACGATTGCACTGATCGCCGGCCATAAAAGCAAAACCAAGGGAGAAACGAGGATGATGATGAGCAGACTTTGGAAGACCGCCACCGCCGCCGCGGCGGTGGGGTTATTGTCGACGGCGCTGGCCGCACCGGTCGTGGCGCAGCAGCCGGTCGAGGTCACGTTCTTTTATCCGGTCGCGGTGGGCGGACCGATCACCAAGATCATCGACCAATACGCCGCCGATTTCCAAAAAGAGAATCCGACCATCAAGATCACGCCGGTCTATTCCGGCACCTACCAGGAGACCATCGTCAAGGCGCTGACCGCGCATAAGAGCGGCACGCCGCCGGTGGTGGCGGTGCTGCTGTCGACCGACATGTTCTCGCTGATCGACGAAGACGCGATCATCCCGATCGACAACTTCGTCAAGACCGATGCCGACAAGGCCTGGCTCAAGAGCTTCTTCCCGGCCTTCATGAAGAACAGCCAGACCGAGGGCAAGACCTGGGGCGTGCCGTTCCAGCGCTCGACCATCGTGCTGTATTACAACAAGGAGTTGTTCAAGGAAGCCGGGCTCGATACCAACAAGCCGCCGGCGACCTGGGCCGAGCAGATCGACTACGCCAAGAAGCTGACCAAGCGCGACGCCTCGGGCAACGTCACGCAATGGGGCCTGCAGGTGCCGTCCTCGGGCTTCCCCTATTGGCTGTTCCAGGCCTTCACCACCGAAAACGGTGTCGAACTGATGAACGAAGCCGGCAACGCGACCTATTTCGATAAGCCCGAAGTGGTGCAGGCGCTGCAATACTGGGTCGATCTTTCGACCAAGCATAAGGTGATGGCACCGGGCGTGATCGAATGGGGTACCACGCCCAAGGACTTCTTCGAGCGCAAGACGGCGATGATGTTCACCACCACCGGCAATTTGACCAACGTCAAGAAAAACGCCAAGTTCGATTTCGGCGTTGCCATGCTGCCCGCCGGCAAAAAGCGCGGCAGCCCGACCGGCGGCGGCAATCTCTACATCTTCAAGAAGAGCACGTCGGCGCAGCAGCAAGCGGCGCTGAAGTTCATCCAGTGGATCACCTCGCCGGCACGCGCCGCGCAATGGGGCATCGACACTGGCTACGTGGCGGTGCGAGCCGATGCCTGGGATGCGCCGGAGATGAAGAAATACGTCGCGGGCTTCCCGGCCGCGGCGGTGGCGCGCGACCAGCTGCAATTCTCGGTCGCCGAACTCTCGACGCATGAGAACCAGCGCGTCACCAAGGCGCTGAACGACGGCTTGCAGGCGGCGCTGACCGGCGCCAAGTCGGCCGAGGCTGCGATGAAGGATTCGCAAGCCGAGGCGACGCGCATCCTGCGTCCCTACAAGAAGTAAGAGGCGAGCCGCGGCGGCAGCGATGCTGCCGCGGCACTCCGCGGTTTGACGATGCGATCGAGGCGCTTCGACGTTCACATCCACGGCTGGCTGCTGTTGCTGCCGGCCATGGCGTTTTTGGCGTTGTTCACGCATTACCCGGCGATCGCCACCTTGATCGAGAGCTTCTATTCGACGGCGCGCGGCGCCCGGCCGTCGCGTTTCATCGGGCTCGACAATTACGAAGCACTGCTCGACGACCCGGTATTCTGGCGGTCGCTGTTCAACAATCTGATCTACTCGCTCGGCACCATTCCGCTGTCGATCGGGCTGGCGATTTTAATGGCCCTATGGGTCAACGACCGGCTGGCGGGACGCACCTGGCTGCGCATCGCGTTCTTCACGCCGACGGTGCTGCCGATGATCGCGGTGGCCAATATCTGGCTGTTCTTCTTTACGCCGCAATATGGATTGCTGGAGCAGCTGTCGCATCTGTTCGGCTTTGCCTCGCAGAACTGGCTGGGCAGCCAGCAGACCGCTTTGTTCAGCGTCATCGTGGTGGCGGTGTGGAAGGAAGCGGGCTTCTTCATGATCTTCTATTTGGCGGCGCTGCAGCAGATCCCGCCGACCCTGGCCGAAGCCGCGGCGCTCGAGGGTGCGTCGCGCTGGACCTATCTGCGCCGCGTGGTGCTGCCGTTGCTGATGCCGACCACCTTGTTCGTGCTGATCAACGCGATCATCAATTCGTTCCGGCTGGTTGACCACATCATCGTCATGACGCGCGGCGGGCCCGACAATTCGACTTCGCTGCTGCTGTATTACATCTACGAAGTCGGCTTCAAGTTCTGGGACACGTCCTACGCCGCGGCGCTGACCATGATGCTGCTGTTGCTGTTGGCCTTGATGGCGATGGCGCAATATGTGTTCCTCGAGCGGCGGGTGCATTACCAATGAACCTGGCCGAGCGCCGCCATCCGTTCGAGCCGACCGGCTTTACGCGCGCGGTCGACACCATTGCGGCCTGGACCTTGGCCGTGTTGTGGGCCTTGCCGCTGATCTACGCGGTGTGGACCGCGTTCCATCCGTCGGAATATTCCGCGCGCTTCGAGCTAATGGCGCCGCTCACCTTGGAGAATTTCGCCAAGGCGTGGGATGCTGCGCCCTTCGCGCGCTATTTCCTCAACACCACAATGTTAGTGACGTTGATTTTAGCCTGCCAGTTCGTGCTGTGTACCTTGGCTGCCTATGCCTTTGCGCGGTACCGCTTCTGGGGCTCGGAAGTGGCGTTCTTCCTGGTGTTGCTGCAATTGATGGTGATGCCGGAAGTCCTGATCGTCGAAAATTATCGCACCATGAGCGCGCTGGGCATTCTCGATTCGATTCCGGCCATCGCGCTGCCTTACGTGGCTTCGGCGTTCGGCATTTTCCTGCTGCGCCAGACCTTCAAGACCGTGCCGCGCGAGCTGGACGAGGCGGCGCGGGTCGAAGGCGCCAACGCGCTGCAAGTATTGTGGAAGGTTTACATACCGCTGGCCAAGCCGATCTACCTGGCCTATGGGCTGGTCTCGGTGTCGTTCCACTGGAACAATTTCCTGTGGCCGCTGGTGGTGACCAACTCGGTCGAAGCGCGGCCGCTCACCGTGGGCTTGCAAGTGTTCGCCTCGACCGATCAGGGCATCGACTGGTCGATCATTACGGCGGCGACGTTGATGACCTCGGCGCCGCTGCTGTTGGCGTTCCTGCTGTTCCAGCGCCAGTTCGTGCAAAGCTTCATGCGCGCGGGCATCCGTTGAAGCTGATCACCTGGAATATTCAATGGGGTCTGGGCATCGACAAGCGGCTCGACCTGGCGCGCATCGTTGAGCACGCCAAGAGCATGGCCGATTTCGATGTGCTGTGCCTGCAGGAGGTGGTCGATAACTATCCCGACCTGACGGGCGGCGCGGGCGAGAACCAGTTCGCCGCCATCGCCGCGCTGCTGCCGGGCTACGCCGCGATCGAAGGCCCTGGTGTCGACGTGCCGGACGCCAAAGGCGGGCGCAAACGCTTCGGCAACATGATGCTGTCGCGTTATCCGGTTGGCCGCGTGCTGCGCCACGCCATGCCGTGGGTCACGGACGGCACGCAATCCATGCCGCGGCTGCTGCTCGACGCGGTGATCGATGCGCCGTGGGGCCGGGTGCGGATGATGACGTCGCATCTGGAATATTATTCGGCCAAACAGCGCACAGCGCAGGTCGAGACCATAAGGCGCGCGGTGCTTGAGGGCCGGCTGCGCAGTGGCGTAGCGCCGGTCGATGGACCGGGCGGGTTTGCGCCTAGCCCGGAGGCGGCCTCGACGATCTTCACCGCCGATACCAACATGACCGGCACCGATCCGCTCTATGCCCGCTTGCTGGCGCCGGCCGACGATGGCGCTGAAGGACTGATCGATGCCTGGACCGTGCTCAACCCGGGTGTCGCGCATCCGATGTCGTTTTGCCTGCACGACCAGCGCTACGGCCAGCCGCATTGCTGCGACTTCATCCTGTTGACGCCCGATTTGCAGCCGCGCCTGCGTCGCGTGTTCTACGACACGCAAACGCAGGTTTCCGATCATCAGCCGGTGCTGGTCGAGTTCGAGAATTGATGCGCTTTTAGTTGAAGCGCACGTACTCGAAGTCGGCGGCTTGGTTGTTGATGCCGCGCGCCGGGGGCGCAATCCAATTGGCGTATTTGCCGGGTTCGATGATCGCACCGCCCATCAGGGAGCGCACGTAAGCGCGATCCTCGTCGGTCGGCAGCCATTGCGACGACAGGCGCGCCCAATCGCTCTCGCTGACCACGCGACCGTCGGGCGAGATGCGCGCGCCGGCAAAGGAGCCGATGGCGCGGTGGAAACCGCGATGTGGCAGCTTGATTTCGAAATCGATGCCGGCTTTCTCGATCATCTTGTTCCAGCGCAAAAGCCCACGGGCGCAATCGTCGATATAGTCCTGGCGCAGCCGCTCGTTGAGCGCGGTCAATGCCGGCACCTCGAGATCTTGCAGCTTGCCGTCCTTCAAGGTGGTGACCTTGTAGATGTCGTCGACCAGTTTGTGATCGTCGGAGATCTTGTTCTCCAGGAAGCGGCCTTTCAGCCCCGCGGTGTAGTAGTTGGCCGCATTGGTCGAAAGCTCCTGGCCAAACAGATCGAGCGACACGCTGAAATGGAAGTTGAGGTATTTCTGCATCGTCTTTAGATCGATGCCGCCAAAGGCGCGCACGTCGTCGGTCTTGTGTTCGCGCATCAGCTCGCAGGTACGCTGTAGGATGCGGCCGATGCCGGTCTCGCCCACGAACATGTGGTGAGCTTCTTCGGTCAGCATGAATTTGCAGGTGCGGGCCAGCGGGTCGAAACCCGACTCGGCCAGCGAGGCCAGTTGGTACTTGCCGTCGCGATCGGTGAAATAGGTGAACATGAAGAAGCTCAGCCAATCGGGCGTGGCCTCGTTGAACGCGCCCAGGATGCGCGGCTTGTCGGGGTCGCCCGAATGGCGCTGCAGCATCTCTTCGGCTTCCTCGCGCCCGTCGCGGCCGAAATAAGCGTGCAGCAGATAGACCATGGCCCAGAGGTGGCGGCCTTCCTCGACATTGATCTGGAACAGGCTGCGCAAGTCATAGAGCGAAGGCGCGGTCTTGCCCAACAGGCGCTGCTGTTCGACTGAAGCCGGCTCGGTGTCGCCCTGGGTGACGATCAGGCGGCGCAGGGTCGAGCGATGCTCGCCCGGCACGTCTTGCCAGGCCGCTTCGCCCTTGTGCTCGCCGAAGCTCACTTTGCGATCTGCCTCGCGGTCAGCCAGGAAAATGCCCCAGCGATAATCGGGCATCTTGACATGGCCGAATTGCGCCCAGCCATTGGCGTCGGTCGAGATCGCGGTGCGCAAATAGACGTCGAGATTGTCGCTGCCGTCCGGGCCCATGTCGCGCCACCATTGCAGGTAGCTGGGCTGCCAATTCTCCAGCGCGCGCTGCAAGCGGCGGTCGCTGCCGAGATCGACGTTGTTGGGAATCTTCTGCAGATAGTCGATGGCCATCTATACTCTCCGTCGATCGAATTTGGCTTTTTGACCTGAGCCATAAAGTTTGAGCGCGCCCTCGGCGCCGGCGGCGTTGGGCCGTTGGAAGATCCAGTTCTGCCAGGCCGATAGCCGGGCGAAGATCTTGGTTTCCATGGTCTCGGGTCCGGGGAAGCGCAGATTGGCTTCCATACCGGTAAGGCCATCGGGCGAATACGAAGCGCGTTCCTCGATCGCCAGCCGCACTTCGTCTTCCCAATCGATGTCATCGGGAATGAAAGTCACCAGGCCCATTTCTTCGGCTTGTTCTGCTTCCAGTTTTTGGCCAATGGTGATGCGCATCGCTTCGACTTTGTCCGGCGTGGCGAACAAGCGGCGTTGCAGGCGCGTCAACCCATTGCCCATCGGCAGCGCGCCGAAATTCATTTCGGTGAGCTGGAGGGTGGCGGGCGGCAAATTGGAGCCCTCCTTGACGCCGTCGAGCATGAAGCTGCGATCGGCCGCCAGCGCCAATTCCAGCAAGGTGCCGGTGAAGCAGCTTTCCTGATCGACCAACGCCAGCAGGCTGCGAGAAGAGACATCGATGCGCTTGAGGGTGCGCTTGAGATAGAGGGTGATCTCGCGCACCAGCCAATCCTTGGCGTTGGTAGCGAGCGCGCGGTCGGCGGCGGCGACGAACTCGGCATTACCCTGGGTGCGGAACACCCAGCTGCCGATGTCGCCTTCGTTGCTGCGGAGTTCCAAGATCGCGTCGTCCAATTCGCGCGCCATGGCCAGCGGCCAGAACTTGGCGCCGGCTACGTGGATCGGGGCTAAGTCTTGCGGCGGCATTTCTTTGGGCGCTTGGACCGTGATGGCGGCGGCACGGTTGGCGCGATCGATTTCGACCGTGACGTGTTCGTAGAGGATGCGGTTGGTCTGGATGCGGCGCGTGAGCTTCGGCAGGGCGATGCCCTTGGCGTTGTGGGGCCGGTCGGAACGAGTTGCGATTTCGGTGGCGCTGTTCTTGGCCGTTTCATCGAGCTTGGAACGCGGCACCACTTGATCGACCAGACGCCAATCGACCGCGCGCTTGCCGCGCATGCCTTCGGAGATGGTGCAGAAATAATCGGCGTGGTCGTGGCGCACTTTGCGCTTGTCCACCAGGCGCGTCAGTCCGCCGGTGCCGGGCAATACGGCCAGCAGCGGCAACTCGGGCAATGACACAGCGCTGGAGCCATCGTCGGTCAGGATGATCTGGTCGCAGGCCAACGCCAGTTCGTAGCCGCCGCCGGCCGCGGTGCCGTTGATGGCGCAGATATAAGCCTGGTGCGAGAATTGCGTCGCGTCTTCGATGCCGTTGCGTGTCTCGTTGGTGAATTTGCAGAAATTCACTTTGTGGTCGTGGCTGGACAGACCCAGCATGTTGATGTTGGCGCCGGAGCAGAACACGCGGTCCTTGCCCGACGCCACGATCACGGCGCCGATCTCGGGATGCTCGAAGCGCAGGCGTTGGACCGCGTCGTACAGTTCGATATCGACGCCCAGATCGTAGGAGTTGAGCTTCAGCTTGTAGCCGGGACGCAGAGTGGCGTCCTCGGTGACGTCGAGGATCAAGGTGGCGACGTTGCCGGAGAAGGCGATCTTCCAATGGCGATAGCGCGATGGCTCGGTGACGAAATCGATCCGCGCCAAAGTCTCGGGCGCAGTCGTTTCGGCTGGCTGGGGGACGGCCATGTTGCCCTCTATTGGCTAAATTTGAAAATAAGTACGCAAATACCTATTTACAAATTAAGCCCGCTGGCCCACCGTGTCAATGATGAGAAAAATCACCGCCTTGAAGCCTGTGGATAAAGTGCTCGCCGTAATTGGCGCGCATCGCATTCGCGCCGCTGAGCCACAGGATTCGAGCAATATCAGCGCCTTGGAAGGCAGAATTACCGGCCAACCCAAACCAGACTATTGGCGCGACATGCTGGGCAGTTATGCCAGCGGCCTCACGGGCGGGGGCAGCGACCGCTATTTCCTGCTGGCCGAAGACGAAGCGGGAAAGCTGCTGGGCTTCGTGCTGGGCGAGGTGCGCGCCTGGGAGTTTGGCTCGGAGCCGGCCGGTTGGGTGTTCGCCATCAATGTCGAT
>JBBSNV010000081.1:0-7732 GCA_038260375.1 Reyranellales bacterium | reverse complement strand
TCGGCCGGGTTGGGATCCTGCAGGATAAAGCGGTATTGCGTGCGGCTGACACTGGAATCGATGGTCAGATCCTGCACCGGCTGCATGTAGAGCGAGATGCCGGTGACGTCGGATACCTCGCGCTGGATGCGCCGGATGATCGAGGAGGCGCTGCTGCTGCGCTGATCCAGCGGCTTGAGGTTGATCAGGAAGCGGCCGGTATTAAGCGTGGAGTTGGTGCCGTCGACGCCGATATAGGAGGCCAAGCTCTGCACGTCGCGATCCTTCAGGATTGCTGCGGCTAGCGCCTGCTGGCGCTCGGCCATGCCGGCATAGGAAATCGATTGCGAGGCTTCCGACACGCCCTGGATCAGGCCGGTGTCCTGGGTCGGGAAAAAGCCCTTGGGGATGACGATGTAAAGCAGCACCGTCGCCACCAGGGTGATCATCGCCACCAGCAGGGTGAAGCGCTGGTGGTCGAACACCCAGCCCAGCATGCGGTCGTATTGGTGGATCACTTCGTCGAACCAGGCGCTGGTGCGGCGCATCAAGGCGTTCTGCTTCTCCAGCGGCTTGTGGCGCAGCAGCTTGGCGCACAGCATTGGCACCAAAGTGAGCGACACCACAGCCGAGATCAGGATGGTGACCGACAGAGTGACGGCGAATTCGCTGAACAGCCGGCCTACCACGTCGCCCATGAACAGCAGCGGGATCAGCACCGCGATCAGGGAGACGGTCAACGACACGATCGTGAAGCCGATCTGTTGCGAGCCTTTCAGCGCCGCCTGCATCGGCGAATCGCCCTGCTCGATATAGCGGGAGATGTTCTCGATCATGACGATGGCGTCGTCGACCACGAAACCGGTGGCGATGGTCAGCGCCATGATCGACAAATTGTTGAGGCTGAAGCCGGCCAGATACATTACGGCGAGGGTGCCGATCAAAGACAGCGGCACGGACAGGCTGGGAATGAGTGTGGCGGAGGGGCTGCGCAGGAACACATAGATCACCGCCACCACCAGCAGCACCGCCAGGCCCAGCTCGAACTCCGCGTCGCGCACAGAGGCGCGGATGGTCACGGTGCGGTCGGTCAGCAGCGCCACGTCGACCGTGGGCGGCAGCGACTCTTGCAGCTGCGGCAGCAGCGCTTTGATGTTGTCGACGGTCTCGATCACGTTGGCGCCGGGCTGGCGTTGGACGTTCAAGATCACCGCCGGGGTGACGTTGAACCAGGCTGCCAAGGTGTTGTTTTCCGCGCCCTCCTCGACCGTGGCGACGTCCTGCAGGCGCACCGGCGCGCCATTGCGATAGGCCAACACGATTTTTTTGTAATCTTCGATGCTGGTGAGCTGGTCGTTGGCGTTCAGGCTATAGGCGCGGGTCGGGCCGTCGAAATTGCCCTTGGGCGTGTTGACGTTGGCGTTGTTCACCGTGCTGCGCAAATCGTCGATGTTCAGCCCATAGGCGGCCAAGGCGGGAGGGTTGGCCTTGATGCGTACCGCCAGCCGCTGCCCGCCGCCGATCGATACCAACCCGACGCCGGACACTTGCGATATCATTTGCGCCAGGCGGGTGTCGACCAGATCATGCACCTGAGTGAGCGGCACGGTCTTGGAGGTGATGGCCAGAGTGAGGATGGGCGCGTCGGCCGGATTGACCTTGGCGTAGATCGGTGGCGCCGGCAGATCGCCCGGCAGCAAATTGCCGGCGGCGTTGATCGCGGCCTGCACTTCCTGCTCGGCGATGTCGAGGCTGAGGCTGAGATCGAATTGCAGGGTTATGGCCGAAGCGCCGGCCGAACTGACCGACGACATCTGCACCAGGCCGGGCATCTGGCCGAACTGACGTTCCAGCGGCGCCGTGACCGAGGAGGTCATCACCTCCGGGCTGGCGCCGGGATAGAAGGTCTGGATCTGGATGGTCGGGTAATCGACCTCGGGCAAAGCCGAAAGCGGTAGGAAACGGTAGGCAACGATGCCGACCAGCAGGATCGCCATCATGAACAGCGACGTGCCCACAGGCCGAACGATGAAGATGCGCGAGATGTTCATGCAACGCGCCCGATTCTGCTCGTGGCGCTAGGGGCTGGGACGCGGTTGACGCTGGCCAGCCGGAGTAGCTCCAGCGGGCGTCGTGCCACGAGGCGCACCCTGGGACGTGCCCTGGGGCGCATTGGCGCCGGCGCGACCGCCGGGCGCATTGGGCTGGCGGATCTTGGCGCCGTCTTTCAGGCGATCGACACCGTCGACCACGATCTTCTCGCCGGCTTGCAATCCGCTGGCAACCGACACGCGCTCGCCTTCGCCCGGCCCCAAGGTGACCGGCCGCACGCTGACAGTCTGGTTGGCGGGATCGCTATCGTTGACCACGTAGACGAAAGTGCCGGGTGCGCCGCGTTGCACCGCGGCGGTCGGGATAATTGGCGTGTCCTTCACTACATCGACCTGCAGGCGGATGTTGACGAACTGATTGGGGAACAGCGCCTCGTCGACGTTGTCGAACTGCGCCCGCAGCTTGATGGTGCCGGTGGTGGTGTCGATCAGATTGTCGATGGTCGACAAAGTGCCGTTGGCCAGCACCTTGGTCTGGCCGCGGTCGTAGGCGGCGACCGGTAACGACGCGCCGGAGTTCAGGCGCTGGCGAATTGCCTGCAAATTGTCTTCCGGCACCGAGAACACCACGGTGATCGGCTTGAGCAGGGTGATCACCACCAAGCCGTTGGTGTCGTTGGTCTGTACGTAGTTGCCCTTGTCGACTTGGCGCAGGCCGACCCGGCCGCTGATCGGTGCCTGGATGCGCGTGTAGTCGAGATTGAGTTGTGCATTGTCGACCTGGGCCTGGTCGGTCTGGATGGTGCCATCGTATTGACGCACCAGAGCGGCTTGCGTGTCGGCCTGTTGCCGTCCGATCGCGCCTTGGGACACCAGGCCCTGATAGCGCGCCAGATCGGTCTTGGCGTTTTCCAGCAGCGCCTGATCACGCGCCAATTGGCCCCGAGCCTGTTCCAGCGCCACTTGATACGGGCGCGGATCGACCTGTGCCAGCAAATCGCCGGCGTTCACGTCCTGGCCTTCGATGAAATAAACCTCGGTCAATTGCCCACCGATGCGCGCGCGCACCGTGACAGTGGCGAGCGACGTGACGGTGCCCAGCGCCGACAGGTTGATCGGCATGTCGCCTTTGATCACCGGCGCGCTGACCACCGGCGTGGCGCCGCTGGCGTTGAAACGGCCGCCGGCGCGCGGCGCCGACGGCTTGGGCAAAAGCTGGATGATGGCGATCACCATCACCACGCACAGTACCGCCGCGATCAGCAGCTTGATCCAGCGCGGCCAGCGGCGTGGCGGGCGCGCCACGGCCAACACCGGACGCTGTTCGGAGCGCGACGCCAGCGTGGGCGGCAGTTTTTGATCGTCCGGAGCCATGCAGGTCTCTATTCGCTCCGAGGGGCTGAGCGCCAGGCGGGAAGCGGCAAAATCGCCGTTCCAACCATTTTATACGCTCCCTACCCCGGCGCTATCCCTCTCAATTATCTATACTATTGCACAAAAGCGACGGCTTTGCCTGACGACGTCTGATGGTACTGGTGCCGGAACATGTCTTTGCCGCGATACGTTGGAATCATTGCGGGATTTACCACAAACGAGGCGGGCAATGGCACGCGGCAGTCTCAAGCAATATTGGAAAAAGCGCGACTTCAAGGTCACTGCCGAGCCGCGCGGCACTGTAGCCAAAGCAGCGACCAAGAAAAAAAGCGAGGTGCCATTCGCCCGCTTCACCGTGCAAAAACACGACGCCAGCCGGCTGCATTTCGATCTGCGCCTGGAAATCGACGGCGTTTATAAATCCTGGGCCGTGCCCAAGGGCCCCAGCCTCGATCCCGCCGACAAGCGGCTGGCGGTGGAGGTCGAAGACCATCCGCTCGATTACGGCACCTTCGAAGGCACCATTCCCGACGGCCAATATGGCGGCGGCACGGTGCAACTGTGGGACCAGGGCGTGTTTGCCGCCTTGGGCGATCCGCTGGAAGGATTGCGCAAAGGCGAATTGAAGTTCGCCACCATGGGCAAGCGCATGAAAGGCGGTTGGGTGCTGGTGCGGTTGCATCCGCGCCGCGGCGAGCGCAGCGGCAAACCCAATTGGCTGCTGATCAAGGAGCGCGATAAGGAAGTGCGCACCGGCAAGGCAGCCGACATCGCCTCGATCGATAAATCGGTCAAGACCGGGCGCAAGATGCAGCAGATCGCCAGCGATGCCTCCTCGCCGGTATGGAATTCCAACCGCGCCGATGCCAAGGATCCTGTTGGCAAGAAGGCCGCCAAGAAGCCGGCCAAAACGAAAGCTGTGGAGAAAGCAGCGAAGAAGAAAACCGCCAGAAAGAAACCAGCCAAACGTAAGGCGGCGTGACGATGGGCAAGTCGCCACGCGCCAAAAAGCCGGCCGACCAGCCCGAGATGTTGTCCGGCGGAATCAGGCTGACCCACCCCGAGAAATTGCTGTGGCCCAAGGACGGTGTGAGCAAGCGCGACCTGGCTGAATATTTCGCCAAGGTGAGCGATCGGCTGTTTCCTTTTCTGAACGACCGGCCGTTGTCCTTGGTGCGCACGCCCGATGGCGTGAAGCGCGAGCTCTTCTATCAGCGTCATGCCATGAAGGGCATGTCCAAGCTGATCGAAACGGCCAAGCTGCCTGGCTTCGACGAGCCCTATCTGGTAATCCGCAATCCCGAGGCGCTCATGGCGTTCGCCCAGATCGCCGCCACCGAGCTGCATCCGTGGGGCGCGACGGTGAAGGACATCGAGCGGCCCGATTTCCTGGTGTTCGATCTCGACCCGTCGCCCAGCGTAACTTTCACCACCATGCTCAAAGCAGCTAAAGAAATCCGCGAGCGGTTGAAGGCGCATGATATGGCCGCCTATGTGAAGCTAAGCGGCGGTAAGGGGTTTCACGTCGTGGTGCCGGTTAAGCCCAAAGCCGATTGGCACCAGGCCAAGGCCTTTGCGCGCGGCTTGGTCGAGGAGATGGAGGCGGATTCGCCCAAGCTCTACACGACCCAAGCGCGCAAGACCAAGCGGCGCGGCCGCGTGTTCCTCGATTATCTGCGCAACGACAAGACCGCGACCGCCGTGGCGGCCTGGTCGCCCCGGGCGCGCGACGGGGCGCCAATTGCGGTGCCGATCAATTGGCAGTTGCTGGAAGGACGGCGGACTTTGCCGGTCTACACCATCAAGACCGTCGCCAAGGCGCTGAAAGATGCCGATCCCTGGAGGCGCTTCGACGCCGACCGTGCGCCTATTCCCGAGGTGAAGTAGCGGCCGCGCAGCGAAAACCCGTGTTGCTTATGCTTGCCGTGCACGGTGCCGCACGGAATGATCCAGCTATGACAAGCAACCCCACCGACACCACTCGCCTGCAGAATATCGCGCTGGCCTATCAGCAAAGCGCCGCCCTGTTTGCGGCCATCGAACTCGAGCTGTTCAGCGCCATCGCCGAAGGTGCCAGCACAATTCCCGCCATTGCCGCCAAGCTCGACCTGGCGCCGCATCAGGTGGATCGTCTGGCGACAGTGCTGACGGCGATGGAGTTGCTGACCAAGCATGGGCCGGATTACGCCAACGCACCCGATGTCGAACGCTTCCTGGTCAAAGGCAGCCCGCGTTATGCCGGCGCCTGGATGCTGTTCACCAAGCCAAGCTGGAGCGATTGGGGCCGGTTGGGCGAGAAATTGTGCGTCAAAGACGAAAAGCGCTTGGGCATGTACGAGGAGTTCTCGGTCGAGGACGCGCGCGCCTATCACGCCGCCACCAATTCGATCGGCATGGGTGCCGCGCGCCGTTTTCTGAAGCAGGTCGACCTGTCGGGCCGCAAGTTGATGCTGGATCTGGGCGGCGGCTCGGGCGCCTATAGCATCGAAGCGGCCAAGGCACACCCAGCGTTACGTGCCATCGTGTTCGATCTGCCGCCGGTGGCAGTGGTGGCGCGCGAATACATCGCCAAGCACAATGTCGCCGATCGGGTCAGCGCAATGGCGGGCGATTTCACGGCCAACAATTTTCCGCCCGGCGCCGACGTGGTGGTGATGGCCAGCAATTTGCCGCAATACAGCGCTGAACTGATCCAACTCGTCGTGAGCAAGGCGTTTGCCGCCATGGCGGCGGGCGGCGAAATGCATCTGGTCGGCGAGGCGTTACACGACGATCGCGCCGGTCCGCTCAATCCCGCTTTGTGGGGCTTGAACGAAGCGTTGTCGGGCAGCACCGGCGTGGCCCATTCCGAAGCTGAGTGCAAAGCCTTCTTCGCCAAGGCAGGCTTCGTCGATGTCGCGGTGCATGACTTTGTGCCCGGCATTCTCTCGCGCATCACCGGCCGTAAGCCGGATTGAAGGAAAAAATCATGGTCGATTATCGTTCGGTGTTTCGCCCCAATCTGTTTCAGGGTCAGACGATTTTGGTGACCGGTTCGGGCAGCGGCATCGGCCGTTGCACCGCGCATGAGCTGCGCGCGTTGGGCGCCAAGGTGGCGCTGGTTGGGCGCACCGCCGAGAAGCTTGACGTCGTCAAAGAGGAAATGGGCGGCGGCGAAGACGTGTTCACCCATGCCTGCGATTTGCGTCAAGACGGCGCGGTCAAGGAGATGGTGGGCGAGGTGCTGCGCTGGTCGGGCCGCATCGATGGCCTGGTCAACAATGCCGGCGGACAATTCCCCGCCCGGCTGCGCGATCTATCGACCAACGGCTGGAACGCGGTGATCGCCAACAACATGACGGCGACGTTCCTGGTGTCGCGCGAAGTGTTCGTGCAATGGATGGAAGCCCATGGTGGTGCGATCGTCAGCGTCGGCGCCGACTGGCCATTGGGTATGCCGGGCATGGGCCATAACGGGGCGGCGCGCGCGGGCCAGCATAATTTCACCCTGACCGCTTCGGTCGAATGGGCTGCGTCGGGCGTGCGCTTGAACCAGGTGATCCCGGGCTTCATCGCTTCGTCCGGCTTCGATCGCTATCCCGAGGGCGCGCACGAGGTGCTGCGCAATGCTGCCAAGCGCGTGCCACTCAAGCGCCACGGCACCGAGGCGGAAATCTCCGCCGCCATTGCCTTCCTGCTATCGGAAGCCGCCGCTTACATCACCGGCGCTTACATCCGCGTCGATGGCGGTATGCACAATTATAACAAGGCTTCGTTCTTCGATGTGCCGGAGCACAAGAGCTCCAAGCCTTATAACGGCTTCCCGCTCTATCGCACGCCGAAGATGCTTGAGGAGCCGTCCGACTGATGAGCCTGCCGCTGGAAACCACGATCATCACGCGCGGCGTGGTGCGGCTGCTCTATCACCGCGGCATGGACGCGGCGGTCGAGATCGACCTGCCCAACGGCCGCCGCGCCGACGTCATGGGCATCGACCGTTTGGGCGGCATCGTCATCATCGAGACCAAGGTGACGTTGATCGATCTGCTGCGCGATGAAAAATGGCCCGAGTATCGCGCCTATTGCGACGCGTTTTTCATCGCCGTGCCGCCCGATTTCCAGATGCAGCGCGTGCCTCTAGGCGTTGGCGTAATCGTGGCCGACCGGTTTGGCGGCGAGGTGATTCTGGAGGCGCCGTTGCACAAGATCGCGCCCGCCACGCGCAAGGTCGTTCTGGTCGATTTCGCCCGCACTACGGCGCGCCGGCTGTGCCGGGCGCTCGATGCGGGTTTCGACGAGCTGCCGTAGCGTGCGATCGTTTCAGATCGTCTGCGATCTGGAACGTGAAT
>JBBSNV010000080.1:0-7775 GCA_038260375.1 Reyranellales bacterium | reverse complement strand
GGTCTTCAAACAGGGTTCTTAGGCTTTGGCGCTTCGTCCGGTCGCTTCGGCCTAGCGAACAGGTCGCGCAGCCGCGTCTTGATGTGCGCGATCCAGGCGGTCATGGCCCGCCACGCCCGCAAACTCTTCACATAGCCATAGAGCCGGTCGCGCCAAGCGAACACCCAGGTCTCGATGCGCACGAACCACGCCAGCGAGCCCAAGGTCGGCCGCAGCACGCGATAGAGCCAGGCGCTTAGCGCCGTGCTCAAGGTCTTGGCCAGCAGGATGATGACCAGGCCGGTGATGGCATGGCCGGCGGCGATCGCCCACAGCGCCAGCAGTTTGATCGGAAACAGCAGCGCGATCGGCACCACGAACAACAGCAGCGCCGGATAAGGCGGCAGCTTGGCCATCTTGCTTTCGAGCCAGGCTACGGCGCGCAGTCGCGTGATCTGCTGCATCGCCAGAGTGGCCCAATGCAGGATGGTGTCTTCGAACAGGATATAGGCCGCCGCCAGCACGAATAGCGGTGGGGTCAGCACGCGCTTGAGGATTTGCCGGAAGGTCATGGATTAGAGATGGCGCGGCGCAACAGCGACCGCAAGCGGCAAGTTAAGCCCGCGATTTAAGCTCTTTGCGGGCCCTTGCGCCACAGCGCCATGACGCCGCCATCGGTCGAGGCGCGGGAAGCGTTCCACAGCCGCACCAGCACGTTGCCCATGCTGGGCGACACGGTGCGCATGTATGCGGCATGCGAGGCAGGCGACAGCTGGGTCATCAGCTTGCGATGCGCCTTGCCCAGCTCGTGATAGGGCATGGCCGGAAACAGATGATGCAGCGCGTGATAGCGTAGGCCGAGCGGGAACATCAGCCCGCACAGGATCGGGTTGCCATCGACCGTGATCGAATCTTCGAACTGCGCCACATGGCTGATCGCTTCGCCGTTATTGGTGAAGGTATGGCCGGCCAGATTGCGCACCCAGTTCAGCAGAATGCCGAAGCAAGCCAGCACGTAGACCTTGACCAGCACCTGCCAGGGCACGATGCCGGCGATCACCAGGCCCAACAACGTGGCATAGATTGCCAGCACCGCTAACTCGGCCAGGCGCCAGATACGGGCCGGCGCCGGGGTATCGGCCGGGCGCTTGTAATAAGGGTTGCTGATATAGCTCGAGGCCGAACGATCGACCCAGCGTCGCAGCGCCGGCGACAGATAGGTGAGCGGCGTCAGCACGACGAAGCGCAGCACCGCCACCAGCGGAATGATCGGCACTTGCAGGAAATACAGCACCAGTTCGCGCAGCGGCGATTGCGCCAGCGGCAGGTACTCGCCGTCCTGCGGCGTGCCGTAATGCTTGCGGTTATGATGGTCGTTGTGGTTGTCGTAGAAATACGACGGCGTCATCATCGGGATGCCGACGATCGTGTTCCACGCGGCGACGAAGCCCGGCAGAGTGCCGCGGCGCAGATGCACGATCTCGTGGATGAAGCTGCCGATGCGAAACAGCGCAAAGCCCGAGACCACGAACGCGATCACGCCGAGCCAAGAAAAAGCCGGCTGCGTCAGGTACAACAGCCCGCTGCCATAAGCGATGCTGGTGCTGGCGATCAGGTCGGGCCAGAAGCGCCATGGGTTGGGCGCGAAATGCTCGCGCACCAGCGCGCGCGCTTCGGGCAACGCAAAGCCGCCGGTGACGATCGCGTCGTCGCTTTTGCTGGAATTGTCGAACGGTGCCATTTTAGCCTAACGCTGTACGCCCTTGATCTTCGGGTGCATTTTAGGAAAAACGGCCCAGGCGGGCAAAACAGCGATTGTTACAAATTATTTCAGAATCAACGCGTTAGCCGCGCACAAAGGCCACATGTTGCGATGCGGTCAGGCGGATCGGCCGGCCTGGGCTGGCGTGGAATATTTCACCGTCCAATACTAGGCCGCCGTTGAAATCCAGGGTGAGCTCGGTCACCCGCAAGCTGTCATAGCCGTTCTTGGCGTTGAGGCCGGGATGGGCATGGCCGCCCAGGATGCTGGGCGCCAGCCATAGCAACTGGCGCACTCCCTTGCGGATCACAGTCAGGCGGATCGGTCCCGACCCGACTTGGCCCCAGAACGGCTTCAGCCCCATCGACAGCCGTTCCATGGTGGCGCCCAGGACCGCCAGATAGGGCCGCTCCGCTAGGGTCTTGCCGTCCACGGTCAATCGTATCGGGGTGGCATCGAACGGATCGCGCCCGACCAAGACCTTGCCGGCGGTGGCCAGCAGCCGCCACGCAGGGCCGACGCCGTCGCGGCCGCCCATGGCATCGACCGATTTTCGGTTGGACAAGGTGCCGTCATAGACGCCAGCCGCGCCGAAGAAGAAGCCGTGCGCAATATGGGTGGCGTCGCCGCCGGTCAATTCGATCACCGGGCGCAGCAGCACCGATTCGACCAGGGTGCCGGCATCGAGCCGCGCCAACAGGCGTTTGAGTTCTTCGCCGGCCTTGCGATGCGAGCCGACATCGTAGGCAATCATGTTGGTGGTGCCGCCGGGCAGGATGGCAAGCAGCGGCCGGCGCTCGAACGGCGAGCTGTCATGGAGCAGCACGTTGAGCACTGCCTGCAAACTGCCATCGCCACCATTGACCGCCAGCACGTTGACACCTCGGCGCGCCAGCGTGGCCAAGGCCGACTGCACGGCATGGGCGTTGTCGGTGCGCTGGACGGCGACGTTGGGATGCGCCGCCAGCAAAGCCTCGACCATTGCCATGCTGGAACGGTTGCGGCCGCTCTTGGTGTTCATCAGCACGCCCAGCTTGGGCGTGGCCGGCACCAATATGGCGGCGTCTTGTGGAGTCATGGCGAGGTCATGATGGGTCAGCCCGACTGCAAGGTTTTCACGCCGGCATCGCGCTCGAACAGATAGAGCAGGGTGCGCAACGCCTTGCCACGCGCACTGGCCAGGCTGGGATCGCGTTCCATGATCAGCCGCGAATCGTCGCGCGCGGCTTGTAAGAGATCGCCGTGCCGTGCCAAATCGGCCAGGCGCAGCTCGGGCAGGCCGCTCTGGCGTGTTCCCAGCAATTCGCCGGCACCGCGCAGGCGCAGATCTTCCTCGGCGATGCGGAAGCCGTCCTCGGTGTCGCGCATAATCTTCAGCCGCGCCTTGGCGGTCTCGCCCAAGGACGAGGCGTATAGCAACAGGCAGATCGAGGCGCCATCGCCGCGTCCGACCCGGCCGCGCAGCTGATGCAACTGCGCCAGGCCGAAGCGTTCAGCATGTTCGATCACCATTACGGTGGCTTGCGGCACGTCGACACCGACCTCGATCACCGTGGTGGCGACGAGAATCCGCAACGTGCCGTCGATGAAGCCGGCCATGGTCTTGTCGCGCTCGGCCACTTTCATGCGGCCATGCACCAGACCGACTTTGGCGCCGAAGCGCTGCTGGAGAGCGGCGAAGCGTTGTTCCACTGCCGCCACGTCGATCAGTTCGGACTCTTCGATTAAAGGACACACCCAATAGACGCGCGCGCCACTGCCCACCGCGCGCCCCACCGCGCTGGTCACCTCTTGGAGACGGTCGAGCGGCAGAGTGCGGGTGTCGATCGGCTTGCGCCCCGCCGGCTTCTCGGTCAGCTGGGAGGAATCGAGATCGCCATAGGCCGCCAGCATCATGGTGCGCGGAATCGGCGTGGCGGTCATCACCAGCATATGCACGCCCTTGCCCTTGGAAGCCAGCGACAGGCGCTGATGCACGCCGAAGCGATGTTGCTCGTCGATTACCACGAAACCCAGATCGTGGAAATCGACCTCGTCTTGCATCAAAGCATGGGTGCCGACCACGATGTTCACGCTGCCATCGGCCAGACCGGCCAGGATGCGCTCGCGGCTCTTGCCTTTGTCGCGCCCCGTGAGCAATTCCAGGCGCAAGCCGACCGAGGCGGCCAACGGCTCCAAGGTGGCGAAATGCTGGCGCGCCAATATCTCGGTCGGCGCCATCAAGGCCGATTGCGCGCCGGCTTCGGCCGCCGCCAGCATGGCGAAGAACGCCACCACCGTCTTGCCGCTGCCGACATCGCCTTGCAACAGCCGCAGCATGCGCGAATCGCTATCCATATCGGCCTGGATTTCGCCGATGGCTTTTTCCTGGCTGGCGGTCAGCGTGTAAGGGAGCGATGTGCGCGCCTTGCGTTGCAGCTTGCCGCTGCCCTTCAAGCGGCGGCCGGGCAGGGAACGGTTGTGGTGGCGCACCATCGCCAAGGCCAGTTGGTGGGCCAGCAACTCGTCGAAAGCGACCCTGCGTCGTGCTGGCGTGTCGGCCGACAAATCGGCTTCGTCCTGCGGTGCATGCGTTTTGCCGACAGCGCTTTTCCAATCGCTCCATTTTTCTTGCTTCAGGTAAGCAGCGTCGATCCATTCCGGCAGCGCTGGCGCCAGCTTGACCGCGGCATCGATGGCACGGGTCAAGGTCTTGGGCGGTAAACCCCCTGTCAGGCCATAGACCGGCTCGACCCGCATCACATTGGCGCGCTCGCTGAGCGGAACGACGTGATCGGGATGGTTCATTTGTAGCTTGCCCTGGAACAGCTCGATGCGGCCGCTGATCACGCGCTGCTCGCCCTCCGGCAGCAGCTTGGCCAGGTAATCGCCGCGGGCGTGGAAGAACACCAGCGTAAGCTGGCCGGTCTCGTCGTGACAGGTGACGCGATAGGGCTGGCGCGGATTGCGCGGCACGAAATGCTCGTCGATCGTGACGATCACGGTGGCGATGCTGCCGGGCGAGGCCTTGGCCAAGGGCGGCGCGTTGCGCCGGTCGATCAGCGCATAGGGCAAATGCCACAGCAGATTGACCACATGGGCGCCGGCGACCTTCTCGACCAGTTTGCCCAGCTTGGGGCCGATGCCGGGCAGGCTGGTCGGGGTGGCGAAAAGGGGGAACAGGATCTCGGGACGCATGCCTTATGATCGCAGATGTGGGCTGACAGGAACCGTTCGAGGGCTTATATCCTACGCCCGCGCACTCGCAAATGGCGTCATGTCCACAATCGGCCAACAGGAAGCTCTGGAGAATCGCCGCAAACGGCTGATCTACCAGAGCCAATATCGCGGCGTAAAAGAGAACGACATCATCCTGGGTCGTTTTGCGCAGAATCACGTCCACGATCTGGATACGCAAGCGCTGGACGATTACGAGAAACTGCTCCAACAGCCCGACAACGACATCTACGACTGGCTGGCTGGCCGCGAAAAGGTGCCAGCCGAGTTCGACACGCCGGTAGTGCGGTTGTTGCTGACGTTCAAGGTATCGCCAAGGACCGTAGAGTGAGCCTGCGCGACATCGCTGGAATTTTTTCCAAGCCCGGCCAGCCCAAGCAAGGCAAAAACAGCTGGCAATTGGCCGGCGTGCCCGAAGGCGCCGATGCCTTGGTGCTGGCCGAGCTGGCGCGCGAGACCGGCGGTCGCGATATCCTGCATGTGGCGCGCGATGGCAACCGGCTGCGTCGTCTGCAACAGGCGCTGGGTTTCTTCGCGCCCGAGCGTGAAACCATCGCGCTGCCGGCCTGGGACTGCTTGCCCTACGACCGGTTGTCGCCGCATCCCGATATCGTCAGCGCCCGGCTCGATGCTTTGTCGCGTCTGGCCACGCCCAAAGCGCCCGGCTCGCCAGCGCGGGTGATCATCGTCTCGGTGGCGGCGATCCTGCAGCGCGTGCCGCCGCGCGCGCTCTATGCCAATGCCGGGCTGGCGCTCAAGACGGGCGACACTTTGAGCCTCGACGCGCTGGTGACGTTTCTGGCGGGCAACGGCTATGGCCGCTCCGACACGGTGATGGAGCCGGGTGAGTTCGCCGTGCGCGGCGGCATTGTCGATCTCTATCCGCCCGGCGCGGGCGAGCCGCTGCGCATCGATTTCTTCGGCGACACGATCGAGCAGATAAGGGGCTTCGACCCCATGACCCAGCGCAGCGCGGTCAAACACGAAGCCGCCGCGATCAACCCGACCAGCGAAGTCCTGCTCAACGACGCCAGCATCGCGCGCTTCCGGGTCGGCTATCGCGATCTGTTCGGCGCGGTCGACGATCTGCTCTATGAGGGCGTGTCGGCCGGCCGGCGCCAGATCGGCATGGAACACTGGTTACCGTTGTTCCACGACCGACTCGAAACCGTGTTCGATTACGCGCCCGATGCCGCCGTCACCTTGGATCAGCAGATCGACGAAGCGATTGCCGCGCGGCTCGAACTGGTGGCCGATTACTACAAGTCGCGCCAGGAGATGTTGCAAAAGGCGATGCGCAGCCGCGAGACGCCGGACTACCGGCCGCTGCCGCCCAAGCTGCTCTATCTCGACGGCAAGGAGTGGAGTGCTGCGCTGGAGCAGCGCCAGACCATTCGCTTCTGGCCGTTTGCCGTTGAGTCGGAGCAAGGCCGCACCATCGACCTGGGCGGGCGCAAGCACGAAGGCTTTGCCGTGGCGCGCACCAAGCGCGACATCAATCTGTTCGACGTGGTGGCCGACAGCGTGCGCCGCGCCCAGGCCGCCAAACGCCGCGTGGTGATCGCAGGCTACACTGCGGGCTCGGCCGATCGCTTGCTGGGTCTGTTCAAGGAGCACGGCTTGCAAGGCCTGGTGCAGATCGGCGATTGGCAAGCTGCCAGAGCCTTGCCGCTGGAGGCGGTGGGGCTCGCGGTGCTGCCGCTCGATACCGGCTTCGTGCTCGACGACAGCGAAATCATCACCGAGCAGGACATTCTGGGCGACCGGCTGGTGCGCCCCGCCAACAAGCGCAAGCCGTCGGATCGCTTCATCGCCGAAGCCTCGGGCCTGGCCGAAGGCGATCTGGTGGTCCATCGCGAACACGGCATCGGCCAATACACCGGCCTGGTCACGTTGCAGATCCAGCACGCGCGGCATGATTGCGTGTGTTTGGTCTATGACGGCGGCGACAAATTGTTCGTGCCGGTGGAAAACCTCGACGTGCTCAGTCGGTTTGGGTCTGAGATGGCGACGGTGTCGCTGGATCGTCTCGGAGGTGCTGCCTGGCAGGCGCGCACCGCCAAGCTCAAGCAGCGCATTGCCGACATGGCCGAGCGGCTGATCCGCATCGCAGCCGAACGCGCCATCCAACAGGGCGAGCCGATGGCCCCGACGCCGGGCCAATACGACGAGTTCTGCGCCCGATTTGCTTTCGCCGAGACCGACGATCAGCTCAACGCCATTTCCGACGTGATGAGTGATTTGAGCTCGGGCAAACCAATGGACCGGCTGGTCTGCGGCGATGTCGGCTTCGGCAAGACCGAGGTGGCGTTGCGCGCCGCGTTTGTCGCGGCCTCGAGCGGCTTCCAGGTTGCCGTCGTCGTACCGACGACCTTGCTGGCGCGTCAGCATTTCCGCACCTTCGTCAACCGCTTCGAGGGTTTTCCCACCCGCATCGCCCAGCTGTCGCGCCTGGTGACGGCCAAGGACGCGGCCGAAGCCAAGCGCGCCATCGAGGCGGCCGAAGTCGATATCGTGATCGGCACCCATGCGCTGCTGGCAAAAAGCATTCAGTTCAAGAATCTCGGTCTGTTGATTGTGGATGAGGAACAGCATTTTGGCGTGGCGCATAAGGAGCGGCTGAAGGAGATGCGCCCCGATGTCCATGTGCTGACCCTGACCGCGACGCCGATTCCGCGCACTCTGCAACTCGCCCTCACCGGCGTGCGCGACATGAGCCTGATCGCCACGCCGCCGGTCGACAGATTAGCAGTACGTACTTTCGTCATGCCCTACGATCCGGTCACGGTGCGCGAGGCTTTGCTGCGCGAGCAATATC
>JBBSNV010000079.1:0-7836 GCA_038260375.1 Reyranellales bacterium | reverse complement strand
TCCTGCCCAGTCTCCTGCCCGGCCGCCGCTACTGGTTGGGCTTGGCCGGCTTCAGGAAATCCATCTCGCGCAGCGCGGGATGCGAGCGCAAATATTGCGGCGGACAGAAAAACTTTTCGCCCAGTTCGACTGCGGCATGCCATGGCCAGCGCGGGTTGTAGAGCATGGCGCGCGCCAGCGCGATCAGGTCGGCCTGGCCGCTGGCGAGGATCTGCTCGGCTTGGCGCGGCTCGGTGATCAGGCCGATCGCCATGGTCGGGATGCCGGCCTCCTTGCGGATGCGCTCGGCGAAGCCGACTTGGTAGCCGGGATAGATCTCCGGCTTCTGTTCGGCCACGGCGCCGCCGCTCGACACCGCGATATAGTCGCAGCCGCGCCCACGTAACGCTGCGCAAAACTCCACGCTGCTGTCGATATCCCAGCCGCCCGGCGCCCAGTCGGTCGCCGAAATGCGCACGCCCAAGGGCTTGCGTTCGGGCCAGGCCTGGCGCACCGCGTCGAACGTCCCCAGCGCAAAGCGCATGCGATGCGCAATGTCGCCGCCATAGTCGTCGTTGCGTCGATTGGTCAGCGGCGACAGGAAACTGTGCAGCAGATAGCCGTGCGCGCAATGCAGTTCCAGCAAGTCGACGCCCAGCCGGTCGATGCGCCGCGTGGCATCGGTGAAGTGGCCGACCACCTGCGCCATCGCGGCGTGATCGAGCACCACCGGCATGCCGCGCCCTGGATAGGGAATGGCCGAAGGCGCGCAAGTCGCCCAGCCGCCTTGCTCCGGCGGGATATAGCGCTGGCCTTCCCAGGCCGAGGTGATCGAGCCCTTGCGGCCGGAGTGATAAATCTGCATGCCGAGCTTGGCGCCGCCATGGCGCCGGCAGAACTCGAACACCGGCTCGAGCGCCGCCGCCTGCTCGTCCGACCAGATGCCGAGATCGGTCGTGCTGCTGCGGCCGTCGGGATGCACCGCGGCGGCCTCGGCGATCAGCAATCCGGCGCCCGACACCGCGAGATGGCCGAGATGCATGATGTGCCAGTCCGTGGCGCAGCCATTGGGCGAGGAATATTGCCCCATCGGCGACACTACGATCCGATTGGGCAACATCAGATCGCGCAGCGGGAATGGCGCGAACAGCATGGCGCTAGGCCGAGACCTTGGCACGCCGCGCCTTCTTGCGGGTGCGCCGGTCGAGGTCGATCAGGTACTGAAACGATTCCTCCTCGATGGTGTGGCGCGGCGAATCGTTGAAATAGCGCTTGATGAATTCCTTCTTGGCCGCGATGTCGGCCCGCATCTCGTCGGCCGACGGCAAGACGGCGTCGCCCCTTTCCAGAGCGCAGATCCAGCGCGCCTGGTATTCGAAGATTTGGTTCAGCCCATTGGCCGTCGAATTGAGCAGGCCGACGAAATACAGGCCGGGCCAGCCCGGCGCACAGACCCGTTTGTAGAGATCGACCGAATTATTCTCGACCGGCACCACCGAAGGCGGAATGAACGGCAGGTCGATCAGGTAACCGGTGGCGGCGATCAGCGCGTCGAATTCCTCGTTGGTGCCGTCGGTAAAATACAGGCGCTTGCCCTCGATGCGCTCGATGCCCTGCTTCACCGTGACCCGGCGATAGGCGATGTGCTGAATCAGCACCGCGCTGGTGCTGGGATGGGCGCGCTTGGTCAACGGCTTGAAGCCCAGGTCGGTCATGCGGCCATGCACTAGGTAGACCAGGAAGCGGATGATCCTGCGGCGCAAATTGTCGGGCATCCACCGCTTGTAGAGCTTCATGGTGACGTCGGTGAACGGCCGGCCGAAGATCAGTTTGGGCGCGATCATCACGCCTGAACGCGCCACCATCACGGTGCCCTTCGAGGTGACACACACGTCGCTGGCGATGTCGCAGGCGCTGTTGCCGACGCCGACCACACATATCCGCTTCCCGACGAACGGCTCGGGCTCGCGATAGTCGTGTGAATGGACGTACTCGCCCTGGAATTTGTCGCGGAACTCCGGAACATGCAGCGGCACCGACAGATGGCCGGACGCCACGATCACGCGCTCGAAGGTCTCGACCGCACCGTTCACCAGCTCGACCTCCCATAGCGGAGCGTCCTGCCGGTAGTCCGGCGCCGGCCGCACCTGCACCACGCGCGAATTGAAGCGGATGCGCCGGGTGATGTCGAAATGATCGGCATAGGCCACCAGGTACCGATGCATGTCCCAGTGATCGGGGAACAACTGCACCTGGTCGTCGAACTTGAAATCGCTGAAACGGGTGACGTTGCGCGCGGTGTTGATATGCAGGGTGCGATAGGCCGCCGAGCGCTTGCTGTCGTTGCGATAGCACCACAAGCCGCCGATCTGGGTGCCGATCTCGAACACGGTGACGTTATCGAAGCCGTTCTCCAGTAGGTATTTGGCGGTGCTCAGCCCGGCCGCGCCCGCGCCGATGACGGCAAATCGGCGCGAGCGGTTTTGGGAAGCGTCGACCGGCGCATTACTGTTCAAGCTGTCCATTTGCTGTTCCTTATTCAACGCTGCCGCGGCGTTCGCTTAACCGCGGCCGACTGGTTTCACTGCGCCGTCCAGCCGCCGTCGACGATCAACGAGCTGCCAGTGACGAAACTGGAGGCTTCGGAAGCCAGAAACACCGCGGGCCCGATCAGTTCGTCGGCGCGGCCGAACCGGCCGAGCGGTGTGGCGTTTTCGAAATGGCGGCGCGATTCGTCGGAGCGTTGCCGGGTGAGCGGCGTGTCGATGAAGCCGGGCGCGATGGCGTTGACCCGGACGCCGGACGGCGCCATCTCCAGCGCAAAGGCGCGCGTAAGCGCCACGATGGCGCCCTTGGCCGCGGCGTAGGCAGCGATATCGGCCATGCCGACATGGCCTGTCACCGAGGCAATATTGATGATGCTGCCGGCGCGCGCCTGCTGCATGGCGCGGCCGATTGCCCGGCAGAACAAAAACGCGCCGCGCACATGCACATGCAGCAGCGAATCAAATTCCGCCTGGGTGAAATCGACCATCGGCTTGCGGATATTGTGGCCCGCGCCGTTCAACAGGATATCGATCCGACCGAACTTCCGCGTCGCCTGGTCGACCGCCGTGGCCACTTCATGCTCGTTGCTGACGTCGGCAGCGAAGGCCGCGGTCTGCCGGCCGGTGCCCGAAGCGATCTCCGCGGCACAGGCCCGCGCTGCCGCCAGGTCGCGGTCGACGATGGCGATGTCGGCGCCGTAACTGGCAAAGCCCCAGGCGATGGCGCGGCACAGGCCCGAGCCACCGCCGGTCACCAGCGCGGTCTTGCCCGCCAGCTCGAAGCGACGCTTTATCTCGGCCGCTGCCGGAAGTTCAATGGGCGAAACTGCGGTCATCTGTTCCAATCCCCGATCTCGAATAGCGCCGCATCCGCGCCGCCACCAGCCTCAGTGCTTATGGTCGATGAAGGCAAAGGCATCGCCGTGCCGCACGATGCGGCCGGCCGATGGCGCCAGAAAATGCGCCGGCATGACGAGCGCGCCCGTCTCGGCGTGGCATTCGATCAGCTGGCGGCGCGATTTGGCCGACAGCGTCGGATCGGCGCAAGCGATCGACGACCATTCGGGCCGCGCCAGTTGCAGCGGCGAGTGGATCACGTCGCCCGAGAACACGCCGCGCGCACCCTTGGATTCCACATTGATGACGACATTGCCCAGGGTATGACCGGGATAGGATTCCAGCCACACGCCGTCTTCGATCGCGTGATCGTCGACCACCACCAGCGCGCGTTCGGCATGCACCAGCGGCAGGATGCTGTCGGCGAAAGCGAGATCGTGCATCGAGCGCTCGCCGCGCGCATGCATGGCATCGCGATAGTCGTATTCGGTCTTGGCCATGACGTAGCGGGCGCGCGGAAAGGTCGGCACCCAGCTTCCGTTCTGCAGGCGGGTGTTCCAGCCGACGTGATCCCAGTGCAGATGCGTGCACATGACGAAGTCGACGTCCTCGGGCTGCAGCCCGACGCCGGCCAGCTGGGCCACGAAATCGGTATTGCGATGATGGCCGACCAGGCGCGCCGGCCGCTCCTTGTCGTTGCCCATGCAGGAATCGATCACGATGGTGTGGCGCCCGGTGCGCAACACGAAGCTGTGGAAGCTCAACCGCATCTGGCCCGACGCGGCATCGACGATCGGGCCCAGCCAGTCGCGGTTGCGTTCCAGTTCGGCCGGATCGTAGCCCAGGAAAAACTCCTCGGGCCGGATGAACGGGCCTTCGTGTTCGACCGCGCGGTCGATGCGGAAGTCGCCGAGACCGATCATCAGCCGCGCGCCCGGTATCGGATGGCGGCGGATCGCCGGCGGGCTTGCGCCGCGCCGGTCGATCCGCACCGTCCGTGCTGTGTGCCGCGGTTCAGCATTTGGGCTCGGTCAACGGTACCGTCTTCCACAGGATGGCATCGGCATCGAGCGGCTTCTTCAGCATCTTCGACTTCAGCAGGAAGTCGTTCCACACCGGGAAATCCGACTTGGCGAAGGTCATTTTGAGGACCGGGATTTCGTCCTTCACCATCTGGCGGAATTGCTCATCCGACAGAGCGCCTCCGGCGAGTCTGGTCTTCAAAATGCCGACCAGCTCGTCGAGGTTCTTCGGATCGCGTATCCAGCAATAGGCCCGGGTGTGGGCTGCGATTAGCGCCGCGACCACGGCGGGACGGGATTCAACCGTTTTGCGCAGCGCCGCCACGCCCTGATAGGTAATGCCCTTGAAATTCGCTGGGCCTTCTCCTTTGCGCAGATCGACTAGTACCTGGCCGATGCCGAGCTTGGCCGCCACGTTGGGGCCGGGCGACAACGTTATAAAGGCATCGATGCGGCCGGCCTCCAGTGCCGGCAGGGCCGTGGGTGACAGACCCACGCCCAGATAGGTCACGTCCTTGTCAGGATCGAGCCCGGCGTCGTGCGCCATGGCGCGCATGAACATCTCGCTGTCGGCTCCGCGCGCTGTGATGCCCCAGGTCAGCCCCTTCAGATCGCCGATCACTTCAGGATATTTGCCCTTGTGTGGCAGCTTCAGCTTGGTGCTGCCGACCACCACATAAGGCATGCCGATATTGCCGGTGACGATGACCTCATCGAGACCTTGCTCACGCGCCACGCCGACATTGTTCGGTGGTTGGAAGCCGAAATCGATGGTGCCACTGCCCAACATGGAATTCATCAGCGGACCGTTGCCTACCGTGATGAAAGTCGGGTTCAGCCCGGCATCCTTGTAGAAGCCCTTGGAGTCGGCGACATAGACGTTCATGTGAAACGTCTGGCCGGGATAGACGCCGATATTGACGTTCTCCCGTTTGTCGGCAGCGGCTGCGGGCGCGGCCAGTGCCATGCTGAGCGCCAGGGCGGCGGCCATCGCGAGCTTCGGTCGAGTGACGTATTTTGTGGTCATTTCGTTTCCTCCCTTTCTTAATCTTTGATTTTCGATCGACAACGACACGGGGCAGCGTTGCCCTTGATTTGCGATGGGCGCGTTACCTCTTGTTCGAAGAAGGATCGGTCCAGCCGCCCAACAGCACCGCTTCGATCCAATCGGTCAGCAGTGTCAGGATGACGGCTAAGATCGCCATCACGGTGAGGATGCCCAGCACCGCGTCCATGCGCAGGATGCCGGAGTAATACATTATCATCTGGCCGAGCCCGATCTTGGAGGCCAGCATTTCGCTGGTGACCACGCCCAGAAACGAATAGATCAGCGCCAGTTTCAGCCCGGCAAAGACGCTGGGTATGGCCCAGGGCAGCATGATCTTGGCGAACTGCTGGCGCCGCGAACAGCCCAGCGAGTGGCTGAGGCGGATCAGGGTGGGATCGACGTTGCGGATGCCGGCATAGGTGTTCAGCAGCACAATGAAGAAGCCGAGGCTGAACGCCAGTGCCACCTTGGACGTGATGCCGATGCCAAACCACAGGATAAAGATAGGCGCCAAGGCGATGCGCGGCATGCTGTTCAGCGCGGTCAGGAACGGATCGACCAAGCGCTTCAGCTTGGGAAATACGAACAGCAGCAACCCGGCCGCAATCCCGATCACCCCGGAAAGGGCAAAGGCGATCAGCATCGCCAGCATCGTGCTCGCGGCATTGGGCACGATTTCACTGAAGAAATTGTCAAACAGGAACTTCACGACATCGTCAGGGCTGCTGAAAAAGAAGCGTTTCATCCAGCCGAGATGGACCGCCAGCCACCACAGCGCAGCAAATACGCCCAAGATCGCAAGGCGACCGGGATAGAGCCACAGCATTTCTCGCACTGCCGATCTGCGCCGCGCATTGGCGCGCGCCGCCTGCACATCCGGCGCCAGGGGCGAATCGGCCCGCTCGGCGGGATCGGACCCGATGGTGCTCATACCGCCATCTCCGCCGCCAGATCGCCCCAGATCCGCTTGTAGTATTCGTGATAGCGCGGATCGTTCTGCAGAGCGTTGATGTTGCGCGGCCGCTCAAGTTCGACTGCGATTTCCGACTTGATCGAACCGGGACGCGCCGTGCAGACCAAGATTTTGTCGGCCAGGGTTATGGCCTCGGCCAAGTCGTGGGTGATGAACAACACGGTGCGCTTGTCGCGCTCCCACAGCCGCAGCAGGCCCTGCTCCAGCATTAGCTTGGTATGGGCATCAAGCGCGCCAAACGGCTCGTCCATCAGCAGCACCGGACTGGGCATCAGGAAGGTCCGGGCCAGCGCCACGCGCTGGCGCATGCCGTGCGACAGCTGGCGCGGATAGGACGCTTCGAAGCTGCCCAGGCCGACCATGGCGATAAGTTCGCGCGCCTGTTCGCGCGTTTCGCGCGGCACGTCGCGGCGGCAGGCGCGCACCTCGACGCCGAACAGCACGTTGTCCAGCACAGTGCGCCAGGGCAACAAAGCGTCCTGCGCGAACATGTAGGCAACGTCGTGGCGGCCGGCGCGCGGTGGCTGTTCGCCGACAGAGATGTTGCCGGCCTGCTGCGCCTCAAGACCGGCGACGATGTTGAGGATCGTAGTCTTGCCGCAGCCGCTGGGCCCGACCATGACGACGAACTCACCAGGCGAGGCGGTGAAGCTGGCGTCGCGCACCGCCAGCAGACCGTTGGCGAAACGATGCGACAGGTTGTCGACGGCTACACTGCTGTCACGGCCGGTCGCGTTGGTCCGCTGCATCGGCGACGGCGCACTTCTAGTCGGCGCCGTGGCGCCCATGCCGAATTTCATCAACCACTCCAGATAGTCGCGTTAGTGACAGGCGTAATGTCAACAATCACACAAGAATACAAATTAAGTAACGCTTTCCGATGTGTCAAGGCGAAGCGCCGGAATCGAAAATCTTTATCGCAACATCGCTCGCGCACGATCGGCTGTGACGCTCGCAGTGTGCTCGATGACATGCGTGCGCGCCTCACTCTTGCTTGCAGCGCAACGCTGCGAGCGATGGGAAACAATTCGCTAACCATCATCCGACAGTGGTGCGATGCAGCAAAGAAATATCAAATGCCGAACGTCCACTGCGTCGCGTCTTAGGAAAAATTTCAATCATCGAACCCGCTCGGACGCACGACCGCAGTGATTGTCAGTTACTAGCCATCTTGTGTGCAGCGCGGCAAACGATGCCACTGCCGGGCGGATCGCTGCATCAGGAAGTGGCGACGGGTCCGGCCAACACCTCCGTCGTCAAGCCGGTATGCACATGTCCAGCACGGAAGGCCTGGTCGGCCAACACCAGCTGCACGAAGGGGATGTTGGTCTTGACCCCTTCAATCGCGAATTCCGCCAGCGCCGCCTGCAGGCGGGCGATGGCCGCCGGGCGCGACGGGCCATGCGCGATTACCTTGGCCAGCATCGGGTC
>JBBSNV010000078.1:0-7852 GCA_038260375.1 Reyranellales bacterium | reverse complement strand
TGGCCCCAGCCGCTACGCTTCAATGTGCTGGGCCTGACCACGATCGGCTACACCGACGAGGTGGTGTTTCCCATCGCCTTGATGCTGAAGGAACCGGGCAAGCCGGTATCGTTGCGGGTCAAGGTCAACTACCTGACGTGCGACGACGTTTGCATTCCCTATAGCGCTACACTGGCGCTCGATCTGCCAAGCGGCCCATCGGCCGCCGGCAACGAGGCGCCACTGATCGCCAAATTCGTCGATCGCTTGCCGTCTGATTTTGCGCGCGAAGGCATCACGGTCGAGCGCAGCGGCATCAGCCCGGGCGATAAGGGACCGGTGCTGGAACTGGTGCTGCGCTCTATCACGCCCTTCGCCAAGCCCGATCTGTTCGTCGAAGGCGACGGTGTGGTGGTGGCCGATGCTCCCATTGTGTCCTTGGAAGAGGGTGGTCGCGTCGCGCGCATCGTCTCGCCGCTCGGCACCGAGAAGCCCGATGCCGAGCTGCTGGTCGGTAAAAAACTCGCCGTCACCTTGGTCGATGGCCCGCGCATCGCTCAAAGCGTGGTCGAGCCGCCGCTGCTGTCGGGCAGCGCCGGTGGCTTTGGTCTGTTGGCTGTGCTGGGCATCGCCCTGCTAGGCGGCTTGATCTTGAATCTGATGCCCTGCGTGCTGCCGGTGCTGTCGATCAAGCTGTTGAGCTTGGTGGGCCAAGGTGGCCGCGCGCCCAAAGCCGTGCGGTTAAGCTTCCTGGCCACCGCGGCGGGCATCGTCGCGGCCTTTGCCGTGTTGGCCGCCGCCGCCATCGGTTTGCGCCAGGCCGGTATCGCGGTGGCGCAAGGCATCCAATTCCAGCAGCCGATTTTCCTGGTAGCGATGATGGCGATCCTGATCGCCTTTGCCGTCAACATGGCGGGACGATTCGAAATCGTGCTGACCGGGCGCTGGCAAAATGCGGTCGCCAATATTGGTGCCCATGACAGTTGTGGTGGCGCTTTTTTGACCGGCGCTTTTGCTGCGTTGTTGGCGACGCCGTGTTCGGCGCCTTATGTCGGCACCGCGTTGGGCTTTGCCTTGTCGCGCGGGCCCGTCGAGATCGGGCTGATCTTCCTGGCCCTGGCCTTGGGCCTGGCACTGCCCTATTTGCTGGTCGCGGCGTTCCCCAAACTTGAGACCAAGATGCCGCGACCGGGCCTTTGGATGATCGTGCTGCGTCAGATCCTGGCGTTGAGCTTGATCGGCACGGCGATCTGGCTGGGCTTGGTGCTGTATGCGGTGGTGGGCGGCACGGCTGCGACGATCGCCGCTGTGTTGCTGGTCGCACTGGCGGCGCTGCTGTGGTTCGGGCGCGATATCGGGCGCGTTGCCATACCTGTAGCATTGCTGGCCGCATTGGCGGCGATCGTGGCGCCGGCGGTGTTGGCGCGTCCGCCGCAGGCCAAACCGCTAAGCGATACGGCCTGGCGCAATTTCGAGGAAACATCGATCGCCTCTTTGGTCGCCGACGGCAAGGTGGTGTTGGTCGATGTCACCGCCGATTGGTGCCTGACCTGCCAGGTCAACAAGCGGCTGGTGCTGGACGACAAGACGGTGGCGGCACGGTTGAGCGGCAGCGATGTGGTGCTGATGCGTGCCGACTGGACGCGCCCGTCCGATGTCATCACCGCTTATTTGAAGCGGTTCGGCCGTTACGGCATTCCGTTCAACGTGGTTTACGGGCCCGCCGCACCGCAGGGCATCGTGCTGCCCGAACTGCTCAGCGTCGAAGCGCTGAACCAGGCGCTGGATCGCGCCGGGGCGAAAAAGGCAGCCGCACAGCGTTAGAGCGGATCGTGATTTGCGTTGCGGAAAAGCCCCTAAATCATACGCGAGTATTACCGGCAAGGCGGTGGACAAACCATCATCCGGCCAATAGGGTTCGCCTGATTCGACCCACGGGTTCAACACGGGCGCATTTGGCGCCCGTGACGTTTTCAGGAGGATGATTCCATGCTCAAAGTCGGCGACAAAATTCCCGCGGCCAAACTGATGCAGATGACCAAGGACGGTCCGCGGCCGATCACCACCGACGAGCTGTTCAACGGCAAGAAGGTCGTGCTGTTCGCCCTGCCGGGCGCCTTCACGCCGACCTGCTCGGCCAAGCATGTCCCGGGCTTCGTGCAGCATGCCGACGACATTCGGGGCAAGGGCGTCGATACCATCGCCTGCGTCTCGGTCAACGACGCCTTCGTGATGAATGCCTGGGGCAAGGATCAGAACGCCGGCGACAAGGTGCTGATGCTGGCCGACGGCAACGGCGAATTCACCGACAAGATGGGCCTGGGCTTCGACGCCTCGGGTTTCGGCATGGGCAAGCGCTCGCAGCGCTACGCTATGCTGGTCGACAACGGCACCATCAAGGCGCTCAACGTCGAAAAGCCGGGTGCGTTCGACGTTTCCAGCGCCGAAGCGGTGATGAAGCTGCTCTAGACCTGACAGAGCGCGCAAAAATCGACGGCGGACTCTAAGGTCCGCCGTTTTCTTTTGCGCCGGGCAGTGCTTGGATACGACACAGGGCGGAACCAACAAGAATGTCCAGCACCACCACCAACGACGTTGCCACTTTGCCGGCCGCTTCGATCAGCGAGACCCGCGCGGTAAAGCCCGGCACGCGCGATCCGCGACTGGATTTCTTTCGCGGTGCGGCGCTGTTCTTTATCTTCTTCAACCACATTCCCAACAACTCGCTGAGTTGGCTGACCAACCGCGCCTGGGGTTTCTCCGACGCCACGGAAATATTCGTGTTCGTCTCGGGCTATGCCGCGGTTCTGGCCTATGGCGGCATCGCGCGCCGGCTGGGCTATGGCCTGGCCACGGTGCGCATTCTGCGTCGCGTGTGGCAACTCTATGCCGCCCATTTGTTGCTGTTCGTCGCCTTCATCGCGCAGATCGCCTATCTCAGTTCGCAAACCGGCAATCCGATCTTCAACGAAGAAATGGCGATTCTCGATTTCATCCGCGACCCCCATATCATGGTGCTGCAGGCAATATTGCTGCGCTTCCGCCCCGTGAACATGGACGTGTTGCCGCTCTATATCGTGCTGCTGGCCATCTTGCCGCTTTATCTGTGGGCGCTGCCGCGCCGCCCGCTGGCGGTGCTGGCGGGATCGTTGGCGATCTATTGCGTGGCCTGGTTTGGCGGCGTCAATCTGCCGGCCTGGCCATCCGAGCAGGGTTGGTATTTCAACCCGCTGGCCTGGCAATTCCTGTTCGTGTTGGGCGCGCTTGCCGCGTCGCATCCCGGCTTCGTTTCCGGTCTGGCGCGATGGCGGCGCTATCTGGTGCCGGTTTGCATCCTCTATTTGGTGTTTGGCGTGTTCGTGGTGCAATCGTGGAATTTCCACTCCCTCGATCACCTGCTGCCGCAGATCGTGGCCCGCGCCATCTATCCCGTGGACAAGACCAATCTCGATCTGTTGCGTGCCGGGCATTTTCTCGCGCTGGCCTATCTGGTCACGGTCGGCCTGCGCGCAGATGCTGGATTGTTCCGCCGCCGTTGGGCCCAGCCGCTGATCGTGGCCGGCAAGCATTCGCTCTATGTGTTCTGTGTGGGTATTTTCCTGTCTTTTACGGGGCATTTCCTGCTGGTGGAAATCAGCAACACCGTGCTGGCGCAGATTTTGGTCAGCTTGGGTGGATTGGCTTTGATGACCGGTTTGGCGTATGCTCTTGAGTGGAATCGCCATGCAGAGAACGAGGCGAACCGGGGGAGCAAGGCATGATACGGGCGTTGGCGATCGTTGCGGCGATCGCCCTGTCGATCGCCCTGCCGTTTGCGGCTTGGGGGCAGGACGCTGCGCGATGTGGCGAGCCGCCGTCGTTGCAACTGCATGTCGGCGAATTGCCCAAGCTGGCGCGGGCGGTGCGCAACAATACGCCGGTCCGCGTGTTGATCCTGTCGACCGCCATGGGCTCCGGCCTCACCACGATGGATCAAGCCTACCCCTCCCGCTTCCAATATTACCTGCAGCGCCGCCTGCCCAAGCTGCCGATGACGATGGCGACCAGCGTCAAGGCGGGCGAAACCGCGGTGCAAATGCTGCGGGCGTTGCGCAAGGGCCTGGTCAATAAGCCCGATCTGGTGATCTGGCAGACCGGCACGGTCGATGCTGCCCAACAGCTCGATGCCGCGGGTTTTGCGCAGGCTCTGATCGAGGGGCGTTCAGCCATACGCGAGACCGGCGCCGAACTGGTGTTGATCGGCCCCCAATTCAGCCGCCGCGCGGGTGCAATCGTCGAATTCCGGCCCTATATCGAGGAAATGGTTCATGTCGAGCAGGCCTATGGCGTACCGCTGCTTGACCGGTTTGCCATAATGCGATACTGGGCCGACCACGGTCTGGTCAATCTCGACGGCGACCGCGATACCTGGGCCGCCACGGCGGCTTTTGTCCATGATTGCATCGGTGCGTTCCTGGCCGAAAAGGTACTGAAGGCTGTGGGCATCGAATGACCTTGGGCGGCAGATTGATCGGCATGGCGGCGGCGCTGCTGGCTTGCGCCGGCCTCGTTGCTTCGGCGGCGGCTGCCCCGCCGGCGCCGTGTCCCGACGCTGCTGTAGCGGGCGACATCGCCACGTTGTTACCGCGCCTGGCTGGCCGCTTGGCCACCCGGCAACCGATCGTCATTGTCGCCATCGGCTCGTCTTCGACCGCCGGTTCCGGCGCTAGCGCGCCCGATCGTTCCTATCCCGCCCAGCTGCAGCAGGCCTTGGCCAAGCTGTGGCCCGATCAGAAGGTGGTCGTGCTCAACCGCGGCATCAACGGTGAGGACGCGGCCGACATGCGCAAGCGCTTCGCTCGCGACGTCGTCGCCGAGCATCCCGATCTGGTGGTCTGGCAACTCGGCACCAATTATTTGATGCGCAACGATGGCGTGGTCAGTTTCGGCACCACGCTGGGTGAGGGCATCGACGAGCTGCGCGTGCGCGGCCTGGATGTCGTGCTGATGGACCCACAATATGCGCCCAAGGTGCTGGCCGATCCCGATGCCGAAACCATGGTGTCCTTGATCGCCGCCATCGCGCATGATCGCCATGCCGGCTTGTTCCGCCGCTTCGATTTGATGTCGCATTGGGTGCGGGACGAGGATCTGCCATTCACCGACATCATCGCCACCGATGGTTTGCATATGAACGACTGGTCCTATGGTTGCGTCGCGCAAGGCCTGGCAACCGCGCTCAATCGCGCCGCCAAGAACAGCCTGATCGGCCGCGCCGACATCGCAAACTGATCGTCGCTCTTCTCAGTCCGATCGCCGCAGCGCCTTGACGGCGGCGCGCGCCAGCTGATCGACCCGCTCGTTCTCGACATGGCCGGAATGGCCGCGCACCCAGTGCCATTCCACGACATGGCCTTCGATGGCCTTTTCCAGCCGCTGCCATAGATCGACATTCTTGACCGGCTTGTTGTCGGCGGTGCGCCAATTGCGTTTCTTCCAGCGCGCCAGCCACTGCATAATGCCGTCGCGCAAATAGGTGCTGTCGGTATAGACCTTGGCGTGCATACCGCGAGTAAGCGATTCCAGCGCTACGATCGCGGCGGTCATTTCCATGCGGTTGTTGGTGGTCGCGGGTTCGCTGCCGCTCAGTTCTCTTTCCACGCCTTTATAGCGCAGCAACGCGCCCCAACCGCCCGGGCCAGGGTTGCCACTGCAGGCGCCGTCGGAAAAGATTTCCACGAAATCGCCGTCGCTCATTCCAGGCCGCTCATTCCAAGCCATACGCGCGCGCATCGGCGATTTTGCGGTGGAAGCGGATCTTGTGCAGGTATTCCAGCGGATCCTTGGGCTTGACCAGTGCGCCGGCGGGCGTGTTGAGCCAGTCGTACAGCCGCGTCAGCAAAAAGCGCAGCGCACTGCCTTGCGCCAGGATCGGCAGTGCATCGATCTCCGCTTGCGACAACGGCCGAGCGCGGCGATAGGCCGACAGCAGCGCGCGCGCCTTGGTCACGTTGAAGCTGCGGTCGCTCTCGAAGCACCAAGCGTTGAGGCAAATGGCGATGTCATAGGCCAGGAAATCGTTGCAGGCGAAATAGAAATCTATCAGACCGCTGATCTTGCCGTTGAGGAATAGCACGTTATCGGGAAATAGATCGGCGTGGATCACGCCTTGCGGCAAATCTTTGGGCCAGGATTTCGCCAGATGCGCGAATTCGCCTTCCAACTCGGCGGCCAAGCCCGCCGTTACCTCGTCGGCGCGCGGTGCGGCCGCGTTCAATAGCTTGCGCCAGCCCGAAACCGCCAAGGCGTTGGGCCGGCGCATGGCGAAATCGGCGCCAGCGCGGTGCAGCTCGGCCAAAGCATTGCCCAATTCGGCGCAATCGGCGGGCGACAGGCGCTTATGGGCTATGCCCCGCAGGAAGGTGACGATCGCCGCCGGTCGGCTAGCCAGGCTGCGCAATGCCTTCTTGTCGCGGGCGTAGATCGGCGTCGGGCAGGGAATGCCACGCGCCGCCAGATGCTCCATCAGGCCGAGGAAAAACGGCAGGTCTTCCGGCGCCACGCGTCTTTCGTAAAGGGTCAGGAAGTAATTGCCGCGGTCGGTGCCCAACAGATAGTTGGAGTTCTCCACCCCTTCGGCGATGCCCTTGAAAGTCTGCACCGCGCCGATGTCGTATTCGGCGACGAAGGCTTCCAGTTCCTGTTCGGAGACTTCGGTATAAACGGCCACGGCGCTGCGCTCAGGCGACCAAGGCGCGCGGCAGCTTGAAAGTCACGCTCTCCTCGGTGACCCGCACTTCTTCGATGCGCACCTCGAAGCGTTCGCGGCAGGCGGCGATCACTTCCTCGACCAGTACCTCGGGCGCCGACGCGCCGGCGGTGATGCCGAGAAGCTCGATGCCGTCCAGCCAGCGCCAATCGATATCGGCGGCGCGTTGCACCAAATGCGCCTGCGCGCAGCCCAGTTTGCGCGCCACCTCGACCAGCCGCATCGAGTTGGACGAATTGGGGGCGCCGATTACCAGCAGCGCCTGTGCGCGTTCGGCGATGGCCTTGACCGAAGCCTGGCGATTGGTGGTCGCGTAGCAGATGTCTTCTTTCTTTGGCCCCTGGATCGCGGGAAAGCGCTTTTGCAGCGCCGCCACGATCGCCGCCGTGTCGTCCACGCTCAGGGTGGTTGGAGTGGCATAGGCCAGGTTCTGCGGATCACCCACTGCAAGCGACGCGACTTGCGCCACGTCCTCGACCAACACGACGGCGCCTTCCGGCAGCTGGCCCATGGTGCCGATCACTTCGGGATGGCCGCGATGGCCGATCAGCACGATCTGCCGGCCGGTGGCAAAATGCCGCTCGGCCTCGCGATGCACCTTGGACACCAGTGGGCAGGTGGCATCGAGATAAAACAAATGGCGCTGCTCGGCTTCTGCCGGCACGGATTTGGGCACGCCATGGGCTGAGAACACCACCGGCACGCCTTGCGGCACCTGGTCGAGTTCGTCGACGAACACCGCGCCCTTGGCCTCCAAGGATTCGACCACGAAGCGGTTGTGTACGATTTCATGGCGCACATAGACCGGCGCGCCGAATTTGGCGATGGCCTGTTCGACGATTTGGATGGCGCGATCGACCCCGGCGCAGAAGCCGCGCGGGCTGGCCAGCAGAATGGTGAGCGGCGGCCTGGACGAGGTTGTGTGAGCCATGGCGCTGCGCCCTGGATTCGGCCGGACCGCGGCGCTGCAGTCCTTGTGCCGGCTCGGGCAATTCCCTAAAGTTTGCCGCGCATCCGCCCCCGGATTGTATGGGCGGCGGCAGCGCGGGGGCACCCTAACGCACCTGCCGGCGACAAGGAAGAGAGAGCACCTGGATGGTCGAGAGTAGAATTCGCGTAATGCCG
>JBBSNV010000077.1:0-7897 GCA_038260375.1 Reyranellales bacterium | reverse complement strand
ACCTCGTTGTCCTGGCAATAGGCGTTGTTGTTGCCCTGTTGGGTACGGCCCGCTTCGTCGCCCATCAGCAGCATCGGTGTGCCGATCGATCCGTACAGGCCCAGCAGCATCGAGCGCTTGATCCGCTCGCGATAGGCCGTAATGGCAGGATCGTCGGTCGGGCCTTCGACGCCGTAATTGTTGCTGTAGTCGTCGGCCTGGCCATCGCGATTGTCTTCGCCATTGGCTTCGTTGTACTTGCCTTCGTAAGACACCAGGTCGTGCAGTGGCGCGCCGTCATGGCTGGTGATGTAGTTGAGCGACGACCATGGCCGGCGCTTGTCGGGTGCGAAGATGTCGCCCGAGCCGGACAGCCGCGCCGCCATTTCCGGGCGCATGGCCGGATCGCCGCGCCAATATTTGCGCAGGCCGTCGCGATAGCGGTCGTTCCATTCGGCGAATTGCGGCGGGAAGCCGCCCAGCTGATAGCCGCCCGGGCCGATGTCCCAAGGCTCGGTGATCAGCTTGAGCGTCGAGAGCAGCGGATCCTGCAGCAGCGCGTCGAAAAAGCCGGAGCGCGGATCGAAACCGTTGTCCTCGCGGCCCAAGGTCAGGCCGAGATCGAAGCGGAAGCCGTCGATATGGAACGATTCGGCCCAGTAACGCAGCGAATCCATCACCATCTGCAGCACGCGCGGATGGGACAGGTTGAGCGTGTTGCCGGTGCCGGTGTCGTTGATGCTGTGGCGGCGGTCCTCGGCCAGGCGGTAGTAGCTGGCGTTGTCCAGGCCGCGCCACGACAAAGTAGGCCCCAATTCGCTGCCTTCGCCGGTGTGGTTGTAAACCACGTCGAGAATGATCTCCAAGCCGGCGGCGTGAAAGCGGCGCACCACTTCGCGCAGCTCGCGCGCCGAGCCGCTGTCGAGATAGCGCGGCTCGATCGCGAAATAGGATAGCGGGTTGTAGCCCCAGTAATTGGTCAGGCCTTTTTCCAGCAGCACCCGGTCCTGCAGGAAGGCGTTGATCGGCAGCATTTCCACCGCGGTGACGCCGATGCGCTTGAGATGGGCGATCACGTCGGGATGGCACATCGCGGCGAAAGTGCCGCGCTGGGTCGGCTGCACCTTGTCGAACAGCCGCGTCATGCCGCGCACATGGGCCTCGTAGATCACGGTGTCGGTCCAGGGTGTGCGCGGCCGCTCGTCGTTCTTCCAGGAGAAATGCTCGTCCACCACCACGCTCTTGGGCATGGCGGCGGCGCTGTCCCGGCGATCGAAGCTCAAATCGGCGCGGCGCGAATTGAGCCGATAGCCGAACAGCGCATCGGTCCAACGCACCCGTCCCGCAATCGCCCGCGCATAGGGATCGAGCAGCAGCTTGTGCGGATTGAAGCGGTGGCCGTGTTGCGGTTCGTAGGGACCATAGGCGCGCAGGCCGTAGATCAGGCCGGGCGCCGCGTGCGGCAGATAGCCGTGCCACACCTCGCCGCTATATTCGGGCAGCACGTAGCGCGCCCGCTCGCGCTTGCCGGCATCGTCGAACACGCAGATTTCGATTTTCTGCGCATGGCCGGAGAAAACGGCGAAGTTCACGCCCAGCCCGTCCCAGGTCGCGCCCAGCGGAAAGGGCCGGCCCGCCTCCAGTCGATCGGCGAGGTGCATTAAGAGGCGGCTCCGCGCTGCAATACGATGGCGCCGAGCGGCGGCAGGCTGAGCGACAGCGAGTGCGGCCGGCCATGCGCGGCGATGGCTTGCGCCTGCAGCGGCCCCAGATTACCGACATTGCCGCCGCCGTAGAATTGCGAATCGGTATTGAGCACCTCGCGCCAAACGCCCGGCAAGGGCACGCCTAGGCGATAGTCGTGGCGCGGCACCGGCGTCATGTTGACCGCGACCAGGACCGGCTCGCCGTTGGGAGCCGACAAGCGGGCATAGGCAAACACGCTGTTGGCGGCATCGTCCTGCACCAGCCATTGAAAGCCTTCGGCCTTGGCATCGGTCTGATGCAACGCAGGCTCGGCCGCATAGAGCCGGTTGAGATCTCTCAGCAGCGCACCGATGCCGGCGTGGCCTGCATCCCGCAGCAGAGACCAGTCGAGCTCGCCGTCGTGATTCCATTCGCGCGGGCTGGCCAGCTCGCCGCCCATGAACAGCAGCTTCTTGCCCGGATGGGTCCACATGAAAGCGAAATAGGCGCGCAAGGTGGCGAGCTTCTGCCACTTGTCGCCCGGCACGCGGCCATAGAGCGAGCCTTTGCCGTGCACCACCTCGTCATGCGACAGCGGCAGCACGAAGCGCTCGGAAAAGGCATAGAGCAGGCCGAAGGTGAAATCGTCGTGATGCCAGCGGCGATGGATCGGATCTTCGCTCAAATAGCGCAAGGTGTCGTGCATCCAGCCCATGTTCCATTTATAGGTGAAACCCAGCCCGCCCTCGGCCACCGGCTTGGATACGCCGGGCCATGCGGTCGATTCCTCGGCCAAGGTGATGGCGCCAGGGCAGCGTTGCTCGACCGCGACGTTGAAGTCGCGCAGGAAGTCGATGGATTCGAGGTTCTCTCGGCCGCCGAAGCGGTTGGGAATCCATTCGTCGTGCTTGCGCGAATAGTCGCGATACAGCATCGATGCCACGGCATCGACACGGATGCCGTCGACATGGAAGGTCTCCAGCCACCACAGCGCGCTGGCGATGAGAAAGCCGCGCACCTCGCGCCGCTGCAAATTGTAGATATAGGTGTTCCAATCGGGGTGAAAACCCTCGCGCGGATCGGCGTGCTCGTACAGCGCCGTACCGTCGAACCGCGCCACGCCATGGGCGTCGCTGGGGAAATGCGCCGGCACCCAGTCGAGGATCACGCCCAGACCGGCGTCGTGGCAGGCGTCGACGAAGGCTGCGAATTCCTCGGGCGAGCCGTAGCGTGCGCTGGGCGCGAATTGGCCGAGCGGCTGATAGCCCCAGGAGCCCGAGAACGGATGCTCCATGATCGGCAGCAACTCGATATGGGTAAAGCCCAGTTCGCGCACATAGGGGATCAGCTTTTCGGCCAGGCCGCTCCAGCTCAGAATGCCGGTGGTGGTGCCGGCAGGGCGCATCCACGATGCCGCGTGCAGTTCGTAGATCGACACGGGCGCGCTCGGGTCTTGCTTGGCGCCGCGCTGCGCCATCCAATCGGCATCGGTCCAGGTGAAGTCGGGCAGCTTCGCGACCACCGAGGCGGTGGCGGGCGGCAATTCGCTGGCGCGCGCCACCGGGTCGGCCTTTAGCGGTAGGGTCGCGCCGTCGGCCGAAACGATCTCGTATTTGTATCGTTCGCCCACCGCCAGACGCGGAATGAAAATCTCCCACACGCCCGATGCGTGGCGCAGCCGCATGGCATGGCGCCGGCCGTCCCAAACGTTGAAATCGCCCACCACCGACACGCGCCGCGCGTTGGGCGCCCACACCGCGAAGGACACGCCCTCGACGCCTTCGTGGCGTAGCGGCACGGCGCCAAGTTTCAGCGCCATCTGCCAATGCGTACCTTCGGAAAACAGGTAAAGATCGGTCTCGCCCAGCACCGGGCCGAAGCTGTAGGGGTCTTCCGCTTCATGCACGCTGCCTGGCCACTGCACCGCCAGCCGATAGGCCATGCGCCGCGGTAGGGTGGCGGCGAAGAATCCGCCGCCGATATTGTCCATCGCGGTCGTCGTGTCGGCGGTGATCAGCTCGACCGATTGCGCACCGGGCTGGAAGCTGCGCACCGCGAAGCTGCCGTCGCCCAGGTCATGGATGCCGCGTACCGAAAATGGGTCGTCGAGAAAAGCGCGCCAGAATTGTTCGGATTGCACAGTGTCGCGCGAAATGGCGTCGCGCGAAACGGCGTCGCGCGAATCGGTGTCGCGATCGTCGCGTGGCACAGGCGCCTGGCGTTGCGGCTTACGCATCGGTCGGCACCTTGCCTGGTGCCTTGGCCGGGGTCAGCCGCTCGACGCATTGCAGCAGGCCGCGCAGCGGCACGGCGATCCAGCCTGGCCGGTTGGCCGCTTCGTAGGTCACTTCATAGGCGGCCTTTTCCAGCAGCAGGAATTGCAACAGCGCATGCTCCTCTTCGTTCAGCTTGAGGCCGCGGCCCTCTTCGTAACCTTGCAAGAACGTATCGGCAGCCATGGTGCGGAAGCGCGCCAATACATCGGCCGCCCGCGTGCGGCCTTCCTCGCCGGTTTGCGGCGTGCTGCGTTCGATATGGGCGGCGGCGTAGTCGAACGAGCGCAGCATGCCGGCCACATCGCGCAGCGGCAGGTGCTTGGCGCGGCGCTCGGCCAATGGCTTGAGCGGCTCGCCCTCGAAATCGATGATGCTGATGTCGTCGCCCGCCACCAGGATCTGGCCCAGATGCAGATCGCCGTGGATGCGGGTGCGCAATTGGCCTGCCGCCAGCCGTCCGACGCGACCCACCGCGCGCTTCAGCTCGGCGCGCTTGGCGGTCAGCGCCGCCAGCAATTCGCTGTCGGTCTCTTTGCCCTCTTTGGCCACGGCTAATGCGTGCTCGAATTGCTCGGCGATGGCGGCGGCAATGCGCTCGGCCTGCGGTGCGGTCACGGCTTGGGCCGAGAAGCCAGGGTCGTCGGCCGGCGCCGCCGCCAGCACGTTGTGCATCTCGCCCAGGCGCTGACCGACGCGATGGGCGAACTTGGTGTAATGGGGGAATTCGGCGCTGGCGTCTTCGCCATAGGGCGTGGCGGCCTCGTCGGCGATGCGACCCAACCGGTTGAGCGTCCATTGCCAGCCGTCGCCTTGGTTCTGCACGAAGCCCTGCACGATCATCGCCGTGGCGGTGCTGCCGTCGGCGTCCTGGCGGATCACCTCGCCCAGCAGCGGCGGCGTGCCGGTGAAGCCGCGTTCGGTCAAGAACCTGGTCATCTCGGCTTCGGGATGGATGCCGGGGCTGAGCCGGCGCAGCAGCTTGATCACCGCGGCGCGGCCGACCACCACGGTCGAATTGGTCTGTTCCGCCGCCGGCCATTCCAGCGCCGCATCGGCATCGACGCGCAATGCGATGCCCGCCGCGGTGGGATGGAACGCCAACTCGCCGCTGCCGATGGCGATGCGCCGGCTCTCGCGCAAGCCGGCCAGCACCGCGCGCGGCAAAGCGGGCGAGGCGAAGCCGTCGGTCAACAGCCCGACGCGGCGGCCCTGGCGCACCCGGGCCAAAGCCAGCGGCGCCTCGAACGGGAAGCTGGGCGCATCTTCCCAAGCGATGGTCAGCGGCAAAACGTAACGCTCCACGCTCTTGCCAATGCCGACGGCGATTTCGCCGTAAAACAGTTCCTGGCCGATCTCACCCAAGGTCGTCAGTTCGAAGCTGGTGGCTTTTTCGTTCTTGTGCTGGAACCAGCGGCGCTGCGCCACATAGGGCGGCAGGATTTCGTTTTGCAGCATCTGGCGCGGCGCGGCGCCGGCGATATCGGCCAGGCCCTTGCGCAGCACGAAGGTGTGATGCTCCACCGCCGGTCCGGCGGTGGCCGAACTCCAGCCCGGCGGCTGGGCCTCGGCGCTGAGGTTGAACCAGTAAAAGCCGTAGGGCGGCAGGGTCAGCAGATAGGTGAGCTGGCCGATCATTGGAAAGGCGGTGCCGCCGGACAGCTCGACCGGAATGCGGCCGGCGAATTCGGCCAGATTGAGCTCCACCGCCTGGGCGGTGCGGCTCATATTGGCGACGCACAGAATGTACTCGCCGTCCTGCTCGCGCAAATAGGACAGCACCTTGCGGTTCTGCGGATACAGGAAGCGGACGGCGCCGCGGCCGAAGGCGCGATGCTTGCGCCGCTCTACCAGCATGCGGCGGAACCAGTTGAGTAGCGAATGCGGGTCGCGCCATTGCGACTCGACATTGATGGCGTCGAAGCCGTAGAGCGGATCCATGATCGCCGGCAGCACCAGCCAGGCGGGATCGGCGCGCGAGAAGCCGCCGTTGCGGTCGGACGACCATTGCATCGGCGTGCGCACGCCGTCGCGATCGCCCAGATGCAGATTGTCGCCCATGCCGATCTCGTCGCCGTAATAGATCACCGGCGTTCCGGGCATGGTCAACAGCAGGCTTTTCATCAGCTCGATCCGCCTGCGGTCGCGCTCCAGCAGCGGCGCCAGGCGGCGACGAATGCCCAGATTGAGCCGCGCGCGCGGATCGGAGGCGTAGGTCTGCCACAGATAGTCGCGCTCCTTATCGGTGACCATCTCCAGGGTCAGCTCGTCGTGGTTGCGCAGGAAGATCGCCCACTGGCAATTGTCGGGAATGGCCGGGGTCTGGCGCATAATGTCGGTGATCGGGAAGCGGTCTTCCTGGGCGATCGCCATATACATGCGCGGCATCAGCGGGAAGTGGAACGCCATGTGGCATTCGTCGCCATTGCCGAAATAATTCTGGGTGTCCTCGTGCCATTGATTGGCCTCGGCCAGCAGCATGCGGTCGGGATAATGCGCGTCGAGTTCGGCGCGGATTTTCTTCAGGATGCCGTGGGTCTCGGGCAGATTTTCGTTGTTGGTGCCCTCGCGCTCGACCAGATAGGGCACGGCGTCGAGCCGCAGCCCATCGACGCCCAGATCGAGCCAGAAGCGCATTACCGAAAGCACCGCTTTCAGCACTTGTGGGTTGTCGAAATTCAAGTCGGGCTGGTGCGAATAGAAACGGTGCCAGAAATAGGCCTGCGCTTCCTCGTCCCAGGTCCAGTTGGACTTCTCGGTATCGATGAAGATGATGCGCGTGCCTGAGTATTTTTTGTCGTCGTCCGACCAGACATAGAAATTGCGGGCCGCCGAGCCGGGCTTGGCCTTGCGCGCACGCTGGAACCAGGGGTGCTGGTCGGAGGTGTGGTTGATCACCAGCTCGGTGATGACGCGCAGGCCGCGCTTGTGGGCCTCTTGAATGAAGCGGCGTACGTCGGCCAACTTGCCGTACTCGGGATGCACGTCGCGATACCCGGCGATGTCGTAGCCGTCGTCGCGGCGCGGGCTGGGATAGAACGGCAGCAGCCAGATGCAGGTAACGCCGATTTCGGCGATGTAATCGAGCTTGGCAATCAGCCCGGCGAAATCGCCCACGCCGTCGTTGTTGGCATCGAAGAACGATTTGACGTGCAGCTGGTAGATCACCGCGTCCTTGTACCAATCGGACGCGGTCGCCTCCGGCGCTGCCTTGGCGGCGGCTGGCGCGTTGGACTTCAGCGCCGCATCGCCGGAGATGCGCGGCTCGGGCCTCATGACGCTACCTTTCTGGCCGGGCGCACGCGCCAGATGGCGTAGGGCGCGGCAGGTTCCAGCCGCATGGTCTGGAGCTTGCCGCTCCAGGTGAAGTGATAGCCGTGCAACAGATCTTCGACCTGCAAGGCGGCGGTGTCGGGCAGGCCCCATTCCCATAGCGGGATTTCGAAGTCGCAAGCCTGGGCATGATGCGGATCGAGATTGACCGCGATCAACAGCCGCTCGTCGTGACCCGGCGCGGCCTTGCCGTAATAGAGAATGTTGTCGTTGAAGGCGTTGTAGAAGCTCACGCCGAGATGGCTGTGCAGCGCCGGCTCGACGGCGCGCAAGGCGTTGAGCTGGGCGATTTCGCGCACAATGTTGCCCGGCGCGGCGTAATCGCGCTGGCGCAGCTGGTATTTCTCGGAGTCCTGATATTCCTCGCGGCCGGGCAGCGGCGCGGCCTCGCAGATTTCGAAGCCCGAATAGATGCCCCACAGCCCCGATAAGGTTGCCGCCAGCGCGGCGCGGATCAGGAAGGCGGGCCGGCCGCCGGTCTGCAGGAAGGGCGGGTTGATGTCGGGCGTGTTGACGAAGAAATGCGGCCGGAAGAAATCGCGCACCGGGGCCGCGTTCAACTCGGTCAGGTAGTCGGTCAACTCCTGCTTGGTGTTGCGCCAGGTGAAGTAGGTATAGGACTGGGT
>JBBSNV010000076.1:0-7914 GCA_038260375.1 Reyranellales bacterium | reverse complement strand
GTCGGCAATCGTGATCGCCTGCACCAGCGCCTTGCCGCCGGGCTTCAGATGCCGGCGCAGCACGGTGAAATAATCGGGCCAGTAGCGCTCGCCCACCGCCTCGATCATCTCGATCGACACGATGTGGTCGTAGCTGCCTTGCAAATCGCGATAGTCGCGGAAATCGATATCGACGGTGTGCGACAGATCGTTCTTGGCCATGCGCTCGCGCGCGTAATCGAGCTGGCGGTTGGAAATGGTGATCGCCTTGACCCGTGCGCCGCGTTTGGCCGCCGCTTCGGCAAAACCGCCCCAGCCGCAGCCGATCTCCAGCACGCTGTCGCCTTGGCGCACGCCCAACCGGTCAAGGATGCGGGCGTATTTGGCGTCCTGCGCCGCCTGCAGACCGCGCGAGGCATCGCCGTCATAAATGCCCCCCTCATAAATACCAGACGAATAAGTCATGCTGGGATCAAGCCACAGCGCATAGAAATCGTTGCCCAGATCGTAATGGGCTTGGATGTTGCGCTTGGCGCCGGCCCGGGAATTGTCGCGGCGCAGATGCAACAGCCGCCACACCGCGCGGCGCCACCAATTGGCTTGAAACGCTTGCTCGATATGCGCTTCGTTGACCGCGCCCAAGGTCAGCAGCGCGGCCAGATCGTCGGTCTCGCATTTTCCCGCGATATAGGCTTCGGCAAACGCCATGTCGCCGCCGCGCAGCACGCGGCCGAACAGCGACCAATCCTTCACCGTGAGATCGGCGTCGGGGCCAGCATCGGACCCTGCGAAGCGCCGCGTCGCGCCATCCGGCAAGGTCAAAGTCAGCGACCCTGCCTGCAGGCGTTGCAACGCTACTAGTACGGCGCGTGCAGGCCAGGGCATGTGCTTGTCTTGCTGCGCGTTCATCGTGTCAGTGGTTGCTGCGGTGGTTCCGGCTTGCGGTGAAAGCGGGCGCGCTTGATCCAAAGCTTGAGCGCCTGGTAGTGGATCAATCCTACCACGACCAACGTCATCAAGGGATGGCGCAACAAAGCACACAAAACTGCCCCGGATGACAGATCGCGGCGCTCGCCGTCGACATAAGTCACCAGCTTCGGGTCCCGTTCTTCGGCCTCGTCGTAATAGTGAATATCGGCACGCATCCGGCCTCGTTCAAGACGGAAACGGAAACGATAATGACCCTCCACCGCCAGAAATGGCGAGACATGGAACATTTTGCGGCTGGTCAGCCAATCGGTTGGCTCGATGGCGCGCTGGTCGTCATGCGCCACCAGATAGAGATGGTGCTCGCCGAAGGTATTGCTCACTTCGGCCAGCACCGCGCGCAAAGCCCCGGCTTGGTCGTGGCAGAACCAGAAGCTCACCGGGTTGAACACATAGCCCAGCACCCGTGGATGGCCTTGCAGCATGATATCGCCATTGGCCACATCGCTCAGGCCGTTGCTCTTCAAGATATCTCGGATCCACACTTCCAGGTCGCTGCCGTCGAGCGGGCCGAAATCTTTGCGATGAAAACTGATCAGGTTTAAGCGGTCGAGCGACAGCATCGGTCGCGTTAGCCGGGCGATGTCTTTCAGATTGAGGCAGAAATAGAACGCGCGATATGTGAATGCATTGACCTTGGGTCGGGCGCGGCGGTGATAGATACGCGCCAGCACCAAGCCGCCGACGATGGCCGTGCTCTTGGTGTCGCTCTGGCTGTCGGCATTGGCGCCGGCGATCGCGCTCATGCTTTGTCGGCCCGCTTCAGCGCCGGGCTGACACCCTGCAATCCCGGTAAAGCCTCGGGCAGGGGCAGGACAGGAGCAATGCCGATCTTGCTCTCTTTACCCATCCCCCATTCTTTCACCCAGGGCCGGCGTACACCCAAAGCCCCGGCCACGTCCAAGCCGGAAGTCAATGCCGCCTCGTGAAAGCCGAAGCCGAAATAGCTGCCGCAGAACCAGGTCCGGTGCGCGCCCTGCAAGCGACTGAGCTCGGCTTGGGCCGCAAAGGCTGAGCGGTCGAACAGCGGATGGCTGTAATCGAATTGCGCCAGCACGCTCTTGGCCGCGGGGGCACGGCCGGGATTGTTGGACACGAATATCGGGCAGGATTTCGCAATGTTCTGCAGCCGGTTCATCCAATAGGTGACGGCGACCGGCGCATCCGGCTGCGGGGTATCGGCAACGAAATTCCAACTCGACCACACGCGCCGCCGCTTGGGCATGAGGCTGGCGTCGGTATGCAGGATGGTGCGGTTGGGCGCGTAGCGGAACGCGCTCAGCACCTCGCGCTCCAACGGCACCGGTTCGGCCAGCACCGCCAGCGCCTCGTCGGCATGGCAGGCCAGCACCACCTGGTCGAAGCGATCAACATGGCCTGAGCTGTCGTGGATCTTCACACTATGAGTGCTGCGCTCGATCTGCACCACGGCATGGCCGATTCGGGTGCAGGCGTGTAACGGTGCGCTGAGCTTCTCGACGTAGCGCCGGCTGCCGTTGCTGACGGTGCGCCAGCGCTGCTGCCGCCAGACGTTGAACAGGCGATGCTCGTGGAAGAACGTCACAAACTGGCGCAGCGGGAAGCGGGCTATGTCGTCGAGCGAGGACGACCAGATGCTGGCGGCCAATGGCAGCAAATAGCGCTGAATGAAAAACGGGCCGAGGCGATGCTGCGTCAGCCATTCGCCCAAGGATAACTCTCCCGGCGGCAGGCGCTTGGCCAGGGCGTGGCCCAACCGGTTGAAGCGCACCAGGTCGCGCAGCATGGTGCGAAAGTTTTTGTCCAGCAAATTGCTGGGCTGGCCGAAGATCGCCAGATCGCCACTGCCGTATTCGAACGCGCCATCGCCCAACGACATGGCGAACGACATGTCGGAGGCTTCGGTGGCGACTTTGAGGTGGTCGAACAGCGCCGTCAGCTCGGGATAATTGGCTTCATTGTAAACGATGAAGCCGGTATCGACGTCGATGTCGCGGCCATAGGCATGCACCCGCACAGTGTTGCTGTGACCGCCCAGCCGTGTGCTCTTTTCGTACAGCACCACCTCATGCTGCTGGCCCAACAGCCAAGCTGCGCTCAGGCCAGCGACGCCGGAACCGACCACCGCGATCTTCATGCCGCCAATTCCTTGACCTGGGTCTTCATGTGAGCCAGCGCCGCCAAAGCGCGTTGCCGCGCGGCATCATGATCGACCATCGGTTTGGGGTAGGTCTTGCCCAGCACGACACCGGCTGTTTTCAGGCTGGCGGCATCGGCGCGCCACGGCGCGTGGATCAAGCGCGGATCGAGGTTTTTCAATTCAGGCACAAAGCGCGCGACATACTCGCCTTTGGCATCGAATTTTTCCCCCTGCAGCACTGGATTGAAAATACGGAAATACGGCGCGGCATCGGCACCGCTGCCGGCGACCCATTGCCAGTTGAAAGCGTTGTTGGCCAAATCGGCATCGACCAGCGTATCCCAAAACCAGCGCTCGCCGTGACGCCAATCGATCAGCAGATGCTTGATCAGGAACGAGGCCACGATCATGCGTACCCGGTTGTGCATGGTGCCGCTATGCCACAGCTCGCGCATGCCGGCATCGACGATCGGATAGCCCGTGCGGCCCCGTTGCCAGGCTTTGAGCGCCGCCGCATCGCGGCGCCAGGGGAATTTGTCGAAATTCTGCCGCAGATTGCGTTCGGGCAGGTGGGAATGGACATAAAGCACGTTATAGCTGAATTCGCGCCAGCCCAGCTCGGAAAGAAATTTGCTGCCGTTCTGGCCGGCGGCTGGGTGGCGATGGATATGCGCCTGGACGGCGTGCCAAATCTGGCGCGGGCTGATTTCGCCCCAATGCAGATGCGGCGACAGGCGTGAGGTGGCTTGGATCGCGGGGCGGTCGCGCCCGGCGCCATAGTGGCTGAGCTTGTCGTCGATGAACTCCGACAGCGTCTGGCGTGCGGTGGCTTCGCCCGGCTTCCAGTTTTGCCGCAAGCCGCCCGACCAATCCGGCTTGGTGGGCAGAAGTTTCCACGATGCCAATTTATCGCTGCTCGGCCAACGCGACGGCGCGGCGAGCTTGCGCGGTCGCTTCATCGGTGCTGCAGGCGGCGACGCTTGTAAAGCGGTGCGCCAGAACGGTGTGAACACGGAAAAATTCTGGCCGGCTTTGGTCAGGATGCTGCCCGGTGTGAATAGTAGATTGCCGTGAAAGCCGCGCGTGGCGACGCTGCGTTTTTGCAATGCGTCCGCCAAACGCTTTTCACCTTCTTGTGCGAAAGGCTCGTAGCCGCAGTTCCATACCACTGCTTGCGCGCCGGTTTGCTGCGCCAGGCGCAGGATCTCGGCTTCGAGCTCGCCGCGCCGCAGGATCAAGCGGCTGCCCTGCTGGGTGAGGTCGTGCGCCAATGAAGTCAGGCTGTGATGCAGCCACCAGCGGCTGGCGCCGCCCATTCGCCACTCGTCCGGGCTGGTGTCGTCCAGTACATAGACCGGCACCACCGCGCCGGCTTGGGCAGCTTCATACAACGCGGGATTGTCGGCGAGACGAAGATCCTGGCGGAACAAAACAAGCGTCGTATGCATTACTCCGCCAGGCAAGTTGATCCAACAGAGAGAACATAGCTTTTACGCCGGCTTTCTCTCGACGGATCAATGGCGGATCGCCCTAATCGGTGGCGCGGATTGGCGGGGCGCAGCGCAGTCCGGACAGGGGCGTGAAGGCCGTCAGGTTGGCCGCCACGGTGAAGGGGCCGAAACTGGCGATCAGGCGGCTGATCACGCCGTTGCCGTGCAACATCACCAGTGCGGTGAATAGCGGCTTGCCGCTGACGCGGCTAAACGTGACGACCAGCGGGTAGCCAGGGGCGCCGATGCGGGCGATCAAAGCAGCGTCTTGTGGGCGCAGCGGCACTTCGTCGGCCGCGACCCGCCGCACGTTCACTTCGACCAGATTGCTGACCACCTCGATATCGAAAGACTGTAAATCGAATTGCGTCTCGCCCTTTTGCAGATGATCGAGCATGGCGTCGATCATGCGCTGCGGCAGCAAAGTGTTCCGCGGCAGTTCAACCGTCTTGGCGCCGCTGGGTCCGCTTAGCATCGCCTTGCCGCCGGCAGCGGTCAACGTCGCCTGGCCGCCGCGTTGGCTTGGCTCGCCGTTCATGATGCGGTCGAGCTTGTAGTCGAAGCTGCGGCCGTTGCGCGCTTCGTTGCTGCGCAACGTCGATTTCACGTCGTAGCGCAAGGACTGAGTCAGGCTAAGCTCGACCTTGACGTCGCGTTCGAAGCTCCGGCGCAGGCACCCGTCGTTCAGGCGCTGCCGTGCTGTGCCGATCTGTGGCGCGCGGTCGCCGGCGCCGGCGGTAATGCTGTATTGGGCTTCGTAAGGGATCGGGTTGGCGGCGCCGGCCAGGCTAGGTACGGCGATAGCCAAGGCGGCAGCCATTGCGGCGATCAACAGAAGACTTTTCATGATGCGACAATCGGCGGCGAAGGTGGCAGGCTCAAGGCAGGGGCAACGGTAAAGCTGCGGTTGCCAGCGGCCAAGCCCCGTTCTTTAATTGGGCAAAGAAGCTGGAGGAAGCCATTCCCGATACCCGGACTGCATCGCCCGAACTGCCGCCACTGCAAACCGGTCCCGCCGCTTGGTATGGGCCTGACCTGGAGAAGCGCTCCGACTGGATCGTGTCGCTCGACGATTACGATATCGAGGAGATCGACACCGCCACCGCGCCGTTGATCGAGCGCGAAGCGGACATTGCGAGGATCGCCAAAGCCGATTTCCCGCTGCCGCGCGTGGCCCCCAAATTGGCGAAGGCCTTGCACGAATTGCTGCATGGGCGTGGCTTCGTGGTGCTGCGTGGCCTGCCGATCGAACGCTACGACATGCGCCAGGCCGCCACCGCGTTCTTCGGTATCGGTGCTTACCTGGGCAACGCGCGTTCGCAGAACGCCAAGGGCCATGTGCTGGGCCATGTGCAGGATCTGGGCTTGGACAGCAAGAATCCCAATGTTCGCATCTACCAGACCCATGTCCGGCAGACCTATCATACCGATTCCTGCGACATCGTCGGGCTGCTGTGCTTGAAGACGGCCAAGAGCGGCGGGCTATCGGCGCTGGTCAGCTCGACCACCATCTTCAACGAGATGCATCGGCGACGGCCCGATCTTTTGAAACTTCTATTCGAGCCCCTGGCCACCGACCGGCGCGGCGAGGTGCCGGCCGGCATGAAGCCCTATTTCGAAATTCCGGTGCTCAACTGGTATCAGGGTTATCTGACCGCGATCTACCAACGCCAATACGTCGATTCGGCGCAGCGCTTCCCCGACGCGCCGCGGCTCACGCCCCAGCATATCGAGGCGCTCGATCTATTCGACGCGCTGGCCAACGATGCCAAGTTGAACCTGCATATGGAGTTCAAGCCGGGCGACATGCAGTTCGTGCACAACCACACTTTGCTGCACGACCGCACCGGGTTTCAAGATTGGCCCGATCCGGCACAGCGTCGCCATTTGCTGCGGCTGTGGCTGGCGGCGCCGGGCGCGCGGCCTTTGCCGCCCGTGTTTGCGCAGCGCTACGGCAAAATCGATATCGGCGATCGCGGCGGCATCATCCTGCCCAGCACCACCTCGATGAATGCGCCGCTCGAGGCGGTATGATCGCCTAATGAAAATCGTGCGACTTGATCGGGATGCGCACGTTGCGCGGATGGCCGCCGCGTCGGCGTAGGCGGTTGTCGTCGATCGGACCGCCATTCTTCACGCCGTCGCCGTTGCCCAGTTCCGGCACTATCAAATCGCGAGCCTGCTCGAAATCCTCGCGGCCGATCGTGTCGAGCAGCGGCGACAGATCGGTCAGCCGCGCGGCCACCAGGTGAATCACCAGGCCTTGCTTTTGCAGTTTGCCCTCGGCCAGCAGCAAGCGTGCCGTCATCACTTCGCGGCGGTAGCGTTCGAACACATCGGGCCACACCACGATATTGGCGATGCCGAATTCGTCTTCGGTGGTGATGAACACCACGCCGTTGGCGCTGCCGGGACGCTGGCGCACCAAAGATAGTCCGGCGACGGCGATGCGTCTTCCGTCTTTGACCTGATCGAGCCGGTCGTTGGTGGTGACCCCGAGGCGAGCCAGCGCCGGGCGCAGCAGCTTGAGCGGATGGCAGCGCAAGGACATGCGCAAGGCATTGTAGTCGTCGACCACGTGCTCGCCCAGCGCCATGGCCGGCAGGGCGATTTCGGCCTCGCGCTGGATTTCCATTTTATCGGGACTGTCGTTGAACAACGACAGCCGATCGTCGCGCAAGCCGCGCACCGCCCATAAAGATTCGCGCCGGCCCAGGCCCATCGATTGAAAAGCATCGGCCTTGGCCAGTTTCTCCAGGGTGCGCCGGCTCAAGCTGCTGCGCTGCCATAGCTCCTGCATGGTGCCGTAACCCGCGCCGCGCTTCGCCACCAAATGCTTCATGTCCTTCTCGCTGCAGCCGTCGATCTGGCGGAACCCCATGCGCATGGCGCACAACGGCGTGATTCTTCCGCCCGGTCCTGGAACGAGAGGGAAGGTGGCTTTGCCCCATTTGTCGAGCGACGGCGCCACGACAGTCTCCAAGGCATTGTCCCAGTCGCTCAAATTGACGTCGGGCGGAAGCATTTCCACGCCGTGCTCGCGCGCATCGCGCACGATTTGCGCCGGGGCGTAGAAACCCATCGGCTGGCTGTTGAGCAATGCCGCTGCAAAGACATCGGGATAGTACCATTTGAGCCAGGACGAGACATAGACCAGCAGCGCGAACGAGGCGGCATGGCTTTCGGGAAAGCCGTACTCGCCGAAACCTTTGATCTGGTTGAAGCAGCGCTCGGCGAAATCGCGCGTGTAGCCATTCTTGATCATGCCCTCGATCATCTTGCTCTCGAAGCTATGGATCTGGCCGTTGTGGCGGAACGTGGCCATGGCGCGGCGCAACC
>JBBSNV010000075.1:0-7939 GCA_038260375.1 Reyranellales bacterium | reverse complement strand
TCGGTGGCCAGGGTCGGGTCGTGCTGCCAGCGCTGGGCCATTTGCAACGCCCGCCGCGCGGCCACCAAATCGATTACGTCGGGACGGGTCGCGCCCAATCGGTCGAGCTTGCCGATCACTTCGGTTGCCGGCACGGCGTAGAGCGCGGCGACGACGCGCGGCATGGCCAGGACGATCAACGCTATTGCAGCGGCGATGGCGAAGACGGCCCGTCCCAACGGGGCACGCTCAGGCACCCTGACATCGGATGAACCGGCGAAGCGGGCGATTTTTTGCGACGCGCTCACCAGCGGTCAGTCGACGTAATACCGCTTGTAGCCGCGATAGTAATAGACGCCGGAATCGGAATAGTCGTATTGCGCGTGCTTTCGCAGATTGACCTGGGTCAACACCAGCCCGCCCACTCGGGCGCCGGCATCGAACACCGCTTTCAATCCGTTGAGCGCCACGTCGCGGCGGGTCTTTTCCCACCGCACCGCGAAGATGGTTTTGTCGACCGAACGGACCAGCAGCAGGGCATCCGACACCGCCAGAATCGGCGGGGTATCGAGCATTACCATCTGGAACGCCGCCGCCAACTGTTGCAGCAGCTGCTTCATACGGCTAGAGCTCAACAGATCGGTCGGCGATGGCGGTAGGCGGCCGGCGCAGATGTAATGCAACCCCGAGCGATCGTCGATATGGATGAGATCCTCGAGTTGAGCATTGCCGGTCAGATAATCGGACAGGCCGAGCTCGTTATTGGCGCCGAGATTGACGTGCATCGACGGTTGGCGCATGTCGCAATCGACAATCACCGTGCGCAAGCCCGACGCCGCCGCGGCGCTGGCCAACGCCAATGCCGTGGTTGTTTTGCCTTCGCCCGGCACCGACGATGTGACCAGTACCGACCGAGGCGGATGATCGACGCTGGACAGCAGCAGACCGGTTCGGATTGTACGGATGGCCTCGGCAAAGGATGAGTTGGGCTTGTCCAACACCGTGTCCCACGGCCGCTTGTTGCGTCCTGCCTTGCCGGCTTGATACGGCACCATGCCCAAGGCTGGCGCATTGGCCATCTGCTCGAGCTGGTTGACCGAGCGGAAGCCGGAATCCAACAACTCGATCAACACAGCCAAACCGACACCGACGGCCAGCGAAATCAGCAACGCCATCATGATGTAAAGGTCTTTGCGTGGCGCGAACGGGCCACCCGGCACAGTGGCGCCGTTGATGATGCGCGCGTCGGCCTTCTGCACCTTGTCGTCGGTGACGCTGACTTCGTTGAAGCGGGCCAATGTGGCTTCGTACACCTGCCGCGAGGTTTGGGAGTTGAGCTGCAAGGCGCGCAGTTCGGCCTCGCCGGTTTGCAAGGACGCCTGATCGCCCGTGAGCCGCTGGATCTCGGCGTTCAGGCTGGCTTCGCGTTGCCGCGCTAACGCCAGATCGTTGGCAATGTTGGTGGCGACCTTGCCGATCTCAGTCCCGATCTTGCCCTGGATCTGCGCCAATTCGTTGCGCAGGGCCAATACCTGCGGGTGATTGTCGCGCAATTGGGTGCGGACATCGGCCAGTTTGCGTTCCAGATCGACCGCTTGGGAGCGCAATTGGGCGATGAATGTGTTGGTCATCACCGCACCGACCGAATCGATGCTGCCTTGCGCGCGTTGTACCGCTTTCACCTGCTCCAAGCTGGTTTCAAAATTACGTATCAAGCCGCGCACTTCGACCAGCTGCTGGCGATAGGACGCCAACTGTTGGATCACCGGCGACTGATCGCCGCTCTGCAGCATGCCGTTCTTAGTGCGGTATACAGTCAACTCCTGTTCGGCGGCGATCATCTTCAATCGCAGCTCTTCGACCTTTTCGCTGAGAAATTTCAGCGCCGATTGGGTCGACTCGCCACGATTGGAGATCTGGTCTTCGAGATAAACCTGAGCTGCGACATTGGCCGCTTTGGCGGCCAAAACCGGGTCAGGCGACACGAAGCGCACCTGGATCACTTGCGAGGTGCCGGCTTGGATTATGCGCAAACTGCCCAAATAGGCATTGACGATACCATCCTGCAGCCGCTGCCTTTCTTCGGCGCTCTGCGGCGCAATATTGACCGGCACCTTGGGCTGTTGCGGCTGGGGATCCCCGAACAACGCCGTGATCGGGGCCAGGATCGACGACAGGGTCGAAGGCTGCGGTCGCGCCAGCGCCGGGTTGTAAAGCGGATGATTGACCAGATCGAGCCTACGAACCGCCTGCACCGCCAGATCGCGCGAGTGCATGATGGCGATCTGCGTCTCCATCATAGCGTAGCTCTGCGCAATGCCCGGATTGACCGCCTGGAATTTGGGATTGATCACTTCGCGCGACGGATCGACCAACACCTGAGCCTCGGCCTGATAAAGCGGCGTCAACTGATTGACCCAGAGCGCGGTCAACGCCGTCCCTACGATCGCGATCGCCGCGATCATGATGTAGTGGCGGCGCAAGATACCGATGATCTCGCGCACATTGACGATGCTGCCGGAATCCTGGCCGCCGCCACCGCCGCCTTGTTCAGGCAGCATGTCGGAGGCTTGAGGTGCGAGACGGGCGATATTGCTCATTGTTGTGCTCAACTGCGTGTCAAGGGTGGACAAAACCAGCTCTACAGCAATATCGCCTCGGCACTCGTTGCCGATTTGCTGCGCCACCGGCGGCTTTTTGCCGTCAGAAGAAACGGCGCGGAATTTCTATCGTATCGCCCGGCCGTATCAGGGTCTCGGGCGGCACGTCCAATTCCTGCCCGTTGCGATAAACCGTGGCCGACGACGTACTGCCACGCCGATCGTATCCCCCCGCTAGCGCTACCGCTTGTCGGATATCCATGCCGGCGGAGTAAGCATAGCGGCCTGGGTTTTTGACCTGACCCAAAATCGTGATCGGACGATAGGCGACGATCAAAACGCTTACCTTGGGATTAACCAGGAAATCTTTGTCGAGGCGCGATCGGATCTCACCTTCGATTTCGCGGATGGTCCGTCCCGCCGCAGCAATGTCGCCTATCAACGCCATGGCTATTTTGCCCGTGGCATCGACCTCGACTTCATTGGTCAGATCGGATTGGCCGAACACAATGATCTTGACCTTGTCGCCAATGCCCAGCCGGTATTCCGCGCCGCCGACCTGAGCCAGATTGGTGCCGGTGCCGGCGGTCGACCCGCCGGGCGAGCGGGCCGCCTGAGGTGTTGCACTGGGGGACTGCACTTGGGATGGCGACGAGCAACCGGTCAAGGCGCCGGCCGCGACGGTCAGCAACAATCCCAAAATAAGCCGACAGATGATCCGGGGCATAGCCAATCGCTGAATATGGTGGTGCGGTGGCCGCGTCAGAGCTGGCCGCCGATCGTGATCATAACGCGATTGTCGTTGTAATCCAGCGAATGGTCGTTAGACGAACGACGTTCGTAGGAATACCGCGCGCCAGTATAGAGATTACGATTGAGGAAGTAACGGATACCGATATCGGCGGTATAGAAGTTATCTTTGCGGCTCAACACATTGTAATTGAAGTTGTGCCAGCCGCCCCCGGCCTCCACCAGAATATTGTCGGCCGCCAACCAGCCGCCCCGCAACTCGACGCCGGTGTTTATCGCAGTTCCGGAATTTACCGTCGTCGCGTTTATGAACGCATCCGATTCCGTTACGCCGCGAGACAGGGCGCCTTCGAAGCTGAGCGTATCGGTCGGATTCCAGTAAAAGCGCGCCAAGGCCGAAACGCCGCTCGACGCCTTGAAGAAACTATCTTGAAAGCTGCGGTGAAAATAGCCGATCCCGGCCTCGACATAGAGCAGTTCGGACACGTCGTAACCGACGCCGACGCGCACATCGTATCCTTGCGAATTGCGGTTGTGCCCAAAAGAATCCATCCCTTGGTCGTATCGATACCAGGTGTAGGTGGGATCGAAGAAGATCGAGGTGTTGGCACCGACTTTGTAAGCAAAGCGGCCGCCCAACTCGAATTCCTGCCGATCGCGATCGTCATTGTTGATACCGCCGGAGTCGTTGAAATCGTAACGGCGATAGACCGGCGAGAAGCGGAAGGCAAACGGATCGCCCTGATAGTTCAGGCTGGTCTGGGCGGTGTAGCCCCAATAGGTCGATGCCTTGTTGGAACTGTCGTCGGTATCCAACCCGCGCCGCAGGCGGTTGTGGGCGACGCTGCCGCCGACATTCCAGCTCCAATCGTCGTCGATCGCATAGCTCAGATCGGCATTGGTCTGAAACGCTTCGTAATTTTCGCCGGTGTACTGCACGTAACGCCCGATATCGGCCGAGGCGCCGATGCTGAAATTGACCGTGTCCCAACCGTCGGTAGCAAGCGCAATGCTCGGCGTGAAATGAAACGAGAAGTCGTCTTTGCGGTCGTGCTTGGTGCGGTACACGTTGTCGTCGTATTCGCCCCGGACTTCGATTCGCGGCGTCAACAGGAACCCGCCAAGTTGAATTCCATCGGCGCCGTAGTCCTTACCGACGCGGCGCAACACCGAGTCACCGCGCGCGATCTGGGCTTCGGCACGCTCGATCGGCATCACCGATCCCAAAGCCACCGCGATCGCCAAAACCGACGCGGTCGACGACAAAACCGCAGGCCGGCGGATACGGCGAGACATGGGCAACATTCCTATTGGCACGCTCGTCTACTCAATGCGGGCTAACGTTCGAGCCGCCGCCGCCGCCCGGGCCGCCCGTTCCCGGCGCACCGAGATACGGCGAGCCGCGCGGAACATACTGGCCGATGCGGCTTTCGTAATTGAAACATTGATTGATCAAGGCCGGGCCGTTTCGCGCGCCACCCACAAGCTGCAAGCTGCTGTTGGTTTCAGCCGGCTCGAGCACGATGGCGACCAGCGACGCCGGCGAGGAGAAGTTCAACCGCAGACCGGCGTTCAAAACATCCACTTCGAAGACGATCGCGCCGGCTTCGTCCGACAACAGATCGGTACGCGCCAGAGCCTGGACCCCGCCACCGACCTGCGCCAAACCTGGCGCTACCGGCTTGTTGGTCAGAAAGCCTTGCACCAGCCAAGTCGGTGGCGGCACGTTGCCCACGCCGACGCGCTGGCCATTGGCATTGACCTCCAGGCCAAACGGGCCACGCGCCGCGAATTGACCCTGTTTGTCGGTCATCAGCACCACGCGCCAACGTCCGTTCGGCACCGGCGTGGTAAAGGAGGTCACACCGTCGATGCTGTCACCGACCAAAGGCTGCGAGGGATTGCGTACCGCGCCGCCGGCGACGGCGGCCAGGCGCGGATCGCCAATCGTGATAGGGGTAAAGCCACGGGCCAGAGTGCCGTTGGCGGGCTGTAGATCGAACGCCAGAGCGTTGCGCGGCGGCAAATAATCGCGGTCGATATGGGCATCGATGATGATCGCGGAGCAGGCACGACGGCGGGTTTCGTCGCGCACGCGGTCCAACAGCCCGCCCGAAGCGTTACGCTGCTGCATGTCGTAGAGCAGCGATTGACCGCGCAACACGACACCATCGCGATCGGGCAGCGGCTGGCCAAGATAGTCGTTGACGGTCTGCTGCGATTGCAGATCGTCTCGCAGCGCCGCGTCGGTGACGCTTTTGGGAACCGAGACGTTCGGCGCCGGGGTGAGAGGGGAAAGCCGCGCATTGCCACCGGTTTGCGCGAAAACGACGCTCGACGGCAATGCAAGCGCAATACCCAGCAGCAGTGCCGCTAAATTCTGCTTGTTAGCGATTGCCATATCACTCCCCCTGAGCCGGCTCTAACGGCGTGAGATAACGCAGCACATGGGCAAACGTCACGCCATAGACGAACCGAAGATATCGACCTAATTCTTCATCTGAAATTTAAAATATAACGGCGCGAAAACAAAGCGAAAGGCCGACTGGGCAAGATTTTGCAGTGTGAGTGTGACCGCGGTGCAACAGAAAGCTCTTAAACGCCTCATGATTTTGCGTGTCGGCTGCGAATGGCATCCCAATATGTTGATTTTGCTGTAAATTTCTCGACAAGGCGTCAGGTTTATTTCTCCCCCTTGTCTTTTGCCCATGCTATGATGCTTTTGGTAGAATCTGGACTGTAACCAGGGCTATCGATGACTTGGCCTTGCCGTCAACGCTCCTCAGCGCATGACTGGCCACCAACTCGCGCTTGACCGGCCACAACGGTAGTAATGCCCCTATGAGCCAGTCAGACAGCGCAATTCCAGCCGGTTCGTTTGGCCGGCCCGACATTTCTGCTGCAGCAAAGACGACCGTGATAGCGCCGGAGCGGGTGTCGGACGGGCAAAGTGCGTCCAAGCCCAGAATCGACGTGCTGCTGCGGTGCCTGCTCTATTTGAGCCAGCAGTTCGGCCGTCCGGTGAGCGAGGCCGATATCCGTGCGCTGGCGCCCATTCCTGACAGCGGGATGACCGCAAACACGTTCCAGCACACGGCGCAACGGCTGGGCTTCAAAGTCGGCGCATTCGAAATCGAGTTGAAAAGCCTGTCGCAGGCCCCAACGCCGTTCGTGCTGTTGTGCAGCGGCGACATCGCTCCGGTGGTCGTGGCCTCCAGTTCGGCGCGCGGCTATGTCCTGGTCGACGTCGTGCAAGGCCGTACGCGCACCGCCTCCGGCGACGAATTGCTCGAACTGGGCTATCGCGTCTTGCTGGTCAAGCCGCCCACTCCAGGCGCCGCCAATGCGGCGAGCGCCAGCGGCCATGGCTGGCGCGCTCTGTTCAACGACCGCGTACGGCGGGTGCTGGGCGAGTTGATCGCCGCCTCCTTCATCATCAACATCCTGGCGCTGGCCACCCCGTTGTTCATGATGGTGGTGTTTAACAAGATCATCGGCCAAGGCGCGATCGATACGCTCAACGTGCTGCTGGTCGGCATGCTGATCGTCTATGCGTTCGATTTCGTGCTGCGTTCGGTGCGCGGCTACATCGCCAGCCATACCGGGGCCCGGCTCGATGCGCTGATCAGCGGCGAGGTGGTGCATCATCTGGTGCATCTGCCGTTCCTGCACTTCGAGCGCACGCCCACCGGCTTGATCGCCGAGCGCTTGCGCCAGCTCGACGTGTTGCGTTCGTTCTTCACCGGCCAGATGCCGGTGCTGATCATCGACCTGCTGTTCGTGGTGTTCTTCCTGCTGGCACTGTTCGCCATCAGCCCGACCATGGGCATTATCACTATCGCGTCCATTCCATTCTTCGTGCTGATGTCCTGGCTGGCGCATCGCACCCAGAAACAGATCATGAACGAAAGCTTCATGGCGTTGGCGGCCAAGGGCTCGGCCTTGTCGGAAACCGTGACCAACGCCGTCACCGTCAAGTCGTTGGGCCTGGAATCGGAGATCGAAAAGCGCTGGCAAAGCCGGGTCGCCTTGGCGGCGTGGACCGGGTTCCGTGCCAACAATCTGGCCAACATCATCGGCACGTTGAGCGGCATGCTGCAGGTGCTGGTGACCTTGCTGATCGTATATGTGGGCGCCGCCTCGATCGTGGACCATACTATGAGCATCGGCGCGCTGGTCGCAGCCAACATCCTGGCGGGGCGCGCGCTGGCGCCGATGCGTCAAGTGGTGACCGCGCTGCATTCGCTGCAAAGCGTGCAACTTGCCTTCAAGCGGCTCGACGAGATCATGCTGGTGCCGACTGAAACCCCGCCGGGCGAATTGGCGCCGCTGCCAGCGCTCAAAGGCGAGGTCGGTTTCGAGCGCGTGTTCTTCCGCTTCGACGACGACAGCCCGCCGGTACTGCACAACGTTGACCTGCAGATCGAAGCCGGCTCGGTGGTCGCGATCATCGGCCCGTCCGGCTCGGGCAAGACCACCCTGTCGAACTTACTGCAGGGCCTGTATCCGCCGAGCGCCGGGCGCGTGCTGATCGACAACACCGACGTGGCGCATATCTCGCCCGCGCAGTTGCGCTCGCAATACGGCGTGGTGCCGCAAGACGTGCAGCT
>JBBSNV010000074.1:0-8017 GCA_038260375.1 Reyranellales bacterium | reverse complement strand
CGCCGGGCGCATGGGCCAGATGCTGGTGCGCCAGATCGCCAACCATCCCGATTGCCAGTTGGGCGCCGCCACCGAGCGCGCCGGAGCCAATGTGATCGGCAAAGACGCGGGCGAGTTGGCCGGCGTCGGCCGGCTCAATGTCGCCATCACCGACAATGCCGAAGCCGCCATTGCCGCCTGCCAGGCGGTGATCGATTTCACCACGCCGGCCGCCAGCCTGCGCCATGCCGAAATCGCCGCCGCCAAAGGCGTCGCCATGATCATGGGCACCACCGGCATGGAGGCACGGCACGACGCCGACATCGCCAAGGCCGCGCAACGCATCGCCATCGTCAAGTCGGGCAATATGAGCCTGGGCGTTAATCTACTCACCGCACTGGTGGCCAAGGTGTCGGCCGCACTCGATGCCGAATACGACATCGAGATCGTCGAGATGCATCACAAGCACAAGGTCGATGCGCCGTCAGGCACTGCGTTGATGCTGGGTCAGGCCGCCGCCGCCGGCCGCAAGGTGCAACTCGACCAGGTGTCGGCGCGCGGCCGCGACGGGCAGACCGGGGCGCGGCGCAAGGGCGATATCGGTTTTGCCTCGCTGCGCGGCGGCGACGTGGTGGGCGATCACACCGTGGTGTTCGCTGGACCCGGCGAGCGGCTGGAACTGACGCATCGCGCCGCATCGCGCGAGATATTCGCCAACGGCGCCATCCGCGCGGCGTTGTGGACGCGCGGCAAGCAGCCAGGGCTCTACAGCATGAACGACGTGTTGGGGCTCTAACTTGAGCGAGCGATTCACGTTATCTCGGATAAAAGCCGATTGGCTTTCATCCGAAAGCGATCGCACGCTAGGCTGGCATCCTGCGTCGCGTCAGCAACGCGACGAGCCGGCCCCAGGGGCGCCCATCGACCAAAGCGATACCGGCGAAGATCAACAGCATGGCTGGGATGGCGAGCCACGGCAGGCTGGCGTCAAACATGAAAGTCTCCATCACCGAAGCGGCCGGCGGAATGAGGAACGTGACCAGCAGCGCGTTGGTCGGGCCGGCGCGCAGCAGCAGTCGGAAATAAATCAGATAGCCCAACACGGTGGTCAGCAGCGCAAGCCCACCCAAGGCCAGCCACACTTCCAAGGACGGACGAAACACCCAGGCGTGATCGACCGCCAGCATCAACGGCAAACCCAAGGCTGCCGCGCTCATCACCTGACAGCCCGCCACCAGCCGCACCGATTGGCCGCGAAAGCGCACGCCCCAGATCGCCGCGAATGCATAGGACAAAGCCGCCGCCAGGCCGGGCAGCAGAGCCAGCGCCGGGTAATCCGCCACTCCCCACACTGCCGGTCCCGCCAGCACCATCACGCCCACCACGCCCAACACTACGCCGCCGATGCGGCCGGCGCTGAAGCGCTCCTCGCTTAGGAACAACGGCGTGATCAACGCGCTGAACAAAGGTGCGGTGCTGTTGAGGATCGAGGCCATGCCGGCGGTGATGTGCTGCTGGCCCAAGGTGATCAGCCCGAACGGGATTAGATTGTTGAGCAGGCCCATCACCGCGAAATCGCGCCAGCTGCGCAGATCGCGCGGCAGAGGCAGGCCGCTCAAGCGCAGCACCACCACAAACACCAGGCCAGCCAACAGGAAGCGCATGGTGGCAACGGTGAGCGGCGGCAGTTCGGCCAGCGCCACGCGGGCGAAGCAGAACGAGGCGCCCCACAGGATCGCCAGCACCACCAGCAGCGCAATATCGCGCGGTTGCATGCGCATGATCGGCCTCCCGAGAAACAGGAGGCGAGACTGCGCCGGGCGCTACGCCGTCTCTATCCGGGCGTTGCGCTCAATCGTCACCCTCTTGGCTTGAGCCATGGCGGCATAGGCGCGGCGCCGGCCGCGATCGATCAACAGCAGCCCGGCCAGGATGCAGGCGAAGGCCGCGACGTGGCGCAGCTCCAAAGTCTCGCCGAAGAACAGCGCGCCCCAGCACACCGCCAGCGCCGGGTTGAGATACATCACCATCGACACCATGGTCGGGCCATGGCCCGAGATGATGCGAAACAGCAGAATGGTGCCGAGCGCGGTGGCGCCGACGCCCAGCGCCAACAAGCCAAGCATGGCGTAAAGCGACGGCTCGAGGCTCCAGGGCTGTTCCCACAACGCCGAGACCGGCAGCAAAACAACCACCGCCAGCAGCGCGGTGGCGGTGGCCGATTGATCGGGCGTGGCGACGCGCACGAACGAGGTGTAGATCGTGCCACAAGCCCAGCACAAAGCCGCCGCGATCAGCGCCAGCTCACCGAAGAAGGCGTCGTGTACCGGCGCCAGCGCGGCGGGACCGACCAACAACACGATGCCGGCAAAGCCGCTTAACGCGCCCATCAGCTTCATGGCGTTCAACCGCTCGCCCGCGCGCGCCCCCTTGGAAAAAAAATGCGTGATCAGCACGGTCCACACCGGCATGGTGCCGACCAAAACGGCACTCAGGCCGCTCGGCACCTGTTGCTGGCCCCAAGCGACCAAGGTGTAAGGCGCGGCGTTGCCGATCACGGCGATGATCAGCAGCGGTCCCCAGATCTTGCCCCAGTTCTTGCCGAACGCCGGCAGGCGCGAGCCGCTGAAATAGAGATAGGGGACCAGGCAACACGCCGCAATCGCCATGCGGCCGATCACCAGCGCCATCGGCGGCACCGAGTGGCCGACGAATTTGATCAGCGGCCAGGACGCCGACCACACCACCGACAGCAGCAGCACCCACAGGAACGGGCGGCTGCTCATGACGTGCTTCTCCTATACGCGCGTATAGGACTGCGTGAGTTTGCCGTTAAACCGGTTCGGCGGGAATCAAGCGCGGGCCACTGCGTTGGCGGTGCAAGGCGTCGCGCAAGGCGTGTGCCACCGCGCCGCGTTCCTCCGGCGTCAGAAAAGAGCCGATCGATACGCGCCGGCGGCGCGACACCAAGATCAGCTTGCTGTCGTGGCCGGGCGGATTGTCGATTTCGACTCGCAGCCAATAAGGTTCGAAGCTCCAGCGCAGTTCCTCCCCGTTCGGGAACCGGCGCCTGACTTCGAATGCGTCATCGGTCAGGCGCAATGATTCGATTAGTTGGCCATGACAGTAATTCAACCGAAAGAGGAAATAAAGTAGGCCTACGTCTAGTCCCATGAAACCGAAGATCGGCCAGGCGCCGGAGAAATAGAACGCCGCGTCCACGGTAAAATTGGCCGCGATCACCACCGCCATCAGGATGCGAAAGCCGCGCGGGCTCAAGCTGCGATGCGGCGTCAGCTCGGCGTCGAAGTAGCAGGGTTGCTGTTGGTCGGAGCTCATGGCTAAACAAGGTTGGGGCTAAACAAGGTTGGGGCTAAACAGCGTAACGCGGGCCGGCCTATCCTGCCAATAACGCCTGGGTCACAAATTCGGGGTGAGACGGAATGGCGCGACTGAAGGGTCGATTGACGGGGGCAGAAGTGGAACAGCTTTACGCCCGGCTGCAACGGGCCAATCCCGAGCCGCGCGGCGAGCTGAATTACCTCAACCCGTTCACCCTGCTGGTCGCGGTGGTGTTGTCGGCGCAAGCCACCGATGCCGGCGTCAACAAAGCGACACCGGCACTGTTTGCACTGGCCAACACGCCGCACAAGATGGTGGCGCTGGGCGAGGCCAAAGTCCGCAACCTGATCAAGACCATCGGGCTTTATCGCACCAAGGCCAAAAACGTGATCGGTCTATCCAAGCTGCTGATCGAACGGCACGACGGCCAAGTACCGCAAGACCGCGACACTCTGGTGACCTTGCCTGGCGTCGGCCGCAAGACCGCCAATGTGGTGATGAACATCGCCTTCGGTCACGCCACCATCGCGGTCGATACCCATATCTTCCGCATCGCCAACCGCACCGGCCTGGCGCCGGGCAAAAATGTCGAGCAGGTCGAAGCGATGCTGGAAAAAGTCACGCCCGAGCGCTACAAGCTGCACGCGCATCACTGGCTGATCTTGCATGGGCGTTACGTGTGCAAGGCGCGCAAGCCCGAATGCTGGCGCTGCATCATCGCCGATCCGTGCAAGTTCAAACCTAAGACACCGCCGCCTGAGATCAAACCGAAAGCGTTGCCGGTGATGAAGTTGAGATAACCGTCGTTATCCCGGGCGAGCGCAGCGAAGGACCTCGCTTCAGCGCGACAGATCTATCGGATGGAAAGAAGATCCTTCGCTTCGCTCAGGATGACAGCGAGCTACTTCGTCGCAACGGCGCGCTTCTGCGCGGCGATGTTGGCAATACAGTTTTCTTGCGACACCGGATTGGCCTTGCCGTCGCGCGTCTCGACATAGCGCACCTGGAAATCCTTATCGAGACGATAGAGGAACAGCTCCAGCACGCAGGTCTTGCTGCTGTAGCGCCACACTTGCGCGGGATTCTCCTCGCGCTTGAAAGCGGGTTCCCCCAGCATCGCCACCACTTGCGCGCCGGTCAGGTTCTGCAGCTTGGACGGGCCGGAGCCGGTGGCCGGCGCATAGACGATGCCCGAGCCGCCTGCGCCGCCTATGGTCGTGGGCTGATCGGCCGTGCAGCTACCGAGCGCCACCACCAGCAACGCCATCGCGGTCAGCGCAAAGCGCGGCCGATAAGGCGCGCTGGCGGCGAGCGCGCCTTGGCCGAGCTTTACAGTGTCGAGATCGCTGGCGTGTGTCGTGGTCAAGCCGCCCCCCGCAGCCTGGCGTTAGTGTGCGCGCTTAATTTTCCGCACGCCAGCCTTCGGCCTGGCTGTTATGCGCCGCAGCACCATTGCCCGCCCCCGAGTTCTGCGACAAGCCTTGCGTGGTGGTGGCGCCGTTGCGCTTGGTTTCTTCGTCCACCATCTGCACGTCGCCGCTCAACTGGCCGCCGCATTCGACTTCAAGCATGCCGTAACGGATCTTGCCCGAGATTTTGCCGGTGGCGTGGATCAGCAGGCGATTGCGCACCGTGAGATTGCCTTCGAACGTGCCGTTGATCTCGGCATTGTCGATCTCGGCATTGCCCTTGAAATAGCCGCCGTCGCGAATCTCGATCGCGCGCGTGTCGCTCAAGGTCGCTTCGACCCGGCCTTCGACCACCAATTGATCGCAGGTGGTGATCTCGCCGCTCAGCACGATGTCGCGGCCGACCAGCAGGCGCTTGCCTTCGCTGGGCGCGACAGGCGCGGGGCTGCTGGGCGCGGGGGCCGGGATTTGCGTCGGCGTCACCGGCCGGGTGGCCGCGTTGGCGGAAGCGTCGGAGGAACGTTTGGGAATGTCGAATTTGGGTTGCACGGGCGCCACCAGGGTCATTGGAACGGAAGGGATAGCAGGCTGAGCCGGCGCTGACGCGCCGCTTCGCAGTTTCAAAGGGGGCAAATCGGAATCCGCATGGGCGGAATCGGATTGCGGCGTCTCGGGCTTTTTTCGACCGAACATCGAGTACCTTTACGCTTGTGCAAACAGGGGTTACGGGCCGGCCCTCATGGGCTGCAGCAAGACCTATAAATAGCACGTTCCGCCGCCTGGGGCGAGTCGCGTTAGACCTGAGGGAGCCGCGATTTCGCCATAATTGCGCGGTCACCGCGCTGGTCCCGCCGGCGGGTCAAATCCTGCACCACATGGACCATATAGGCCGTGCCCAGCACCGCCACGATCAGATTGACGATCGGGATGGTGGCCAGGAAGGCGATCGCGGTGCCGGCCAGGGTCAGGCGCAACCCATAGGGCCGGCGCAACTCGCGTGCCTCCTGTTGGCTCATGCGGCGATAGGCGATCTGCTCGAAATATTCGCGGCCCACCAGCCAACCATTGACCACGTAGAACACCAGCGGCACGAACGGCGCCAGCACCACGGTGAGCAGCATGATCGCCCACACGAACAACAACGCGATGTTTACCGCCAGCAATAATCCGGCGAAGCGGATGCCGGTCCACAGCCCGGCCCAGAACCCCAGGCCCGGTGCCTTGGGCAACTCGGGGTAGTGGCGCGCCTCGACCGCGTCGGCCACCTCGTCGAGGAACAACGAAATCACGATGCCGACCACGACCGGAAACAGGAAGAACGCCAGCACCACCGAGCCGGCGCCGATCAGCCAACTGACAATGGTGTCGAGCCAGCCCAGGCTGATCAGCTGCACGTAATGCAAGGTCGCGCTGATGCCCAGCACCAGCAATACCAGCGCCCCGAGCGAGGCGAGCAGACTCAAGACGATCACGCGGCGCAAGCGCGGGTCGCCCAGTTGCTCGACGGCTTTGAACAGTCCAGAGAACATGGCCGCTCCTGTCAGCGCCGCAGTTTGGGCACAGCCGCACAGATAGGCATGCGCAGCCGGCTTGTCGAGAGGGGATCGGTGGCTATACTCGCCGCGCAATCAGCGGAGCGCAGTAGCTTATGTCTCAATCTGCTCCGGCCCCAGCGTCATTGGCGGTCGTCGGCATCGGCAACGCCATCGTCGATGTCATCGCCACGGCGGATGACGGCTTCATCGCCCAGCGCAAGCTCGACAAGGGCGGCATGCGGCTGATCGATGGCCAAGAAGCCGAGACGCTCTACGCCGCGATGGGACCGGGCACCGAGATGTCGGGCGGCTCGTGCGCCAACACCATGGTCGGCGTGGCGCTGCTGGGCGGCGATGCGGGCTATGTCGGGCGCGTGCGGGACGATCAGTTGGGCGCGGTGTTCGCCCATGATTTGCGCGCGGCCGGCGTACGCTTTACCGCCCAACCGGCTAAGGACGGCCCGCCCACGGCGCGCTGCCTGATCCTGGTGACCCCAGACGCGCAGCGCACCATGAACACTTATCTCGGTGCCTGCATCCATCTGCAGCCCAGCGACATCGCCGCTGACGAGATCGCCAAGGGCGAGGTTCTCTACATCGAAGGCTATTTGTGGGACCAGCCGCCGGCCAAGGAGGCCTGCCGCAAGGCGATGAAGATTGCCGCCGACCACAAACGCGAAGTGGCGCTGACGTTATCCGACGCGTTCTGCGTCGGACGCTGGCGTGACGAGTTCCGCGAGTTGGTGAAAGGGCCGGTCGATATTCTGTTCGCCAACGAATCGGAAATCCTGTCGCTCTATGAAGTCGCTGACTTCGACGCCGCGCTGAAGCAGGTGCGCCAGGAGGTCAAGATCGCCTGCCTGACACGCTCGGAAAAAGGCTCGGTCATCGTGCGCGGCAACGAGACGTTCACCATTCCGGCGATGCCGATGGGCAAGGTGGTCGATACCACCGGCGCCGGCGACCTCTATGCCGCGGGCTTCCTGTACGGCTATCGCCAGCACGGCGACCTCGAACTGGCCGGCAAGATCGCCAGCCTGGCGGCAGGCGAAGTGATCTCCCATGTCGGCGCCAGGCCGCAGCAGGATCTCAAGGCGCTGATCCGCACCAAGCTGGGCGTGCAGTGACGCAAAGCGTCGCCGACAAGCCGCCAACCTGGTCGCAGCGTTTTGCCGCTTGGCGGCACGCCTTAGCCATCTATCGCGACCCACGCATGCTGGTCGTGCTCGGCATGGGTTTTGCCAGCGGCCTGCCGTTGCTGCTGACTCTATCAACCTTGTCCTATTGGCTGTCCAAAGTCGGCGTCGACAAGACCTCGATCGGCTTGTTCTCCTTGGTCGGCATCCCCTATGCGTTCAAATTCGCCTGGTCGCCGTTGGTCGATCATTTGCGGATACCCGTGCTGGGGCGCCTGCTAGGCCGGCGGCGCAGTTGGATTCTGGTCACCCAGATTGCGCTGGCTGCCGCCATCGTTGCCATGGGTTGGACCGATCCGCAGACCGGTCCGCTTTACACCGCCGTGGCCGCACTCGTCGTGGCCTTTCTGTCGGCTACGCAGGACATCGCGATCGACGCCTATCGCATCGAGATCTTGACCGACGACGAGCAAGGCGGTGGCGCAGCGGCAACCCAATTGGGCTATCGACTGGGCTTGCTGGCGGCCGGCGCCGGTGCCTTGGCGCTGTCCGATGTGGTGGAGTGGCGCTTTGTCTTCATCGCGCTGGGCGCGTTGATGGCCACATCGATCGTCAT
>JBBSNV010000073.1:0-8071 GCA_038260375.1 Reyranellales bacterium | reverse complement strand
GAACACGCACGGCTGAGCGGCCGGCTGGAATGGCACGGCATCGCGCCGGGCTTTATCAGCAGCAAGAAAAGGAACTTGTGAGATGAGCGACACTGCCAAGAAGCCCGGCTTCGAGACGTTGCAGATCCATGCCGGTGCCGCGCCCGATCCCGTCACCGGCGCGCGGGCTTTGCCGATCTATCAAACCACGGCCTATGTGTTCGAGGATGCCGATCATGCGGCCTCGCTGTTCAATTTGCAGACTGTGGGCTTCATCTATTCGCGCCTGACCAACCCGACCACGGCTGCGCTCGAAGCGCGCTTGGCGGCACTGGAAGGTGGGCGCGGCTGCACCGTTACCGCCTCAGGCCACTCGGCCCAGATCATGGCGCTGTTTCCGCTGATGGGACCGGGCGACAACATCGTGGCGTCGAACAAGCTCTATGGCGGTTCGATCAACCAGATGAAGAACTCGTATCCCAAGTTCGGCTGGACGGTGAAGTTCGTCGATGCCGACGATCCGGAGAATTTCCGCCGCGCCGCCGATGCCAAAACCAAGGCGTTCTTTTGCGAGAGCCTAGCCAATCCCGGTGGCGTGATCTCCGACATGGAGGCGATCGGCGAGATCGCGTCGGATCTCCATGTGCCGCTGATCGTCGACAACACCATGGCCACGCCCTATCTGTGCCGGCCGATCGAATGGGGCGCGACCTTGATCATCCATTCGACCACCAAATTCCTATGCGGCACCGGCACATCGATGGGCGGCGCCATTGTCGATTCCGGCAATTTCGATTGGAGCAAGGGCGGCAAGTTCCCATCGTTGACCGAGCCCGACCCCGGCTATCACGGCCTGCGCTTCTACGAAACCTTCGGCGATATGGCTTACACCTTCCACAGCCATGCCGTGGGATTGCGCGATCTCGGGCCCAGCCAAGCGCCGTTCAATGCCTGGCTGACCATGCTGGGCATGGAGACCTTGTCGTTGCGTATGGAACGCCATGTCGCCAATGCGCAAAAAATCGCCGAGTTCTTGGAGAAGCACCCGGCCGTCGCGTGGGTCAACTATGCCGGCCTGCCGTCGAACAAATACAACAGACTGGTGCGTAAATACCTGCCCAAGGGCGCGGGCTCGATCTTTACCTTCGGCGTCAAAGGTGGCTACCAGGCGGGTCTGAAGGTCGTGGAGAATGTCGAGTTGTTCTCGCATCTGGCCAATATCGGCGACGCCAAGAGCCTGATCATCCATCCCGCCTCGACCACGCATCGCCAGCTAAACGAGGAGCAAGGCATTGCCGCCGGCGCGGGGCCGGATGTGGTGCGCCTATCGATCGGCATCGAGACGGTGGACGACATCATCGCCGATCTCGACCAGGCGTTGCGCAAGGCGACTGCCTAGCGCTCCAATGCGGGCAGCCTGTCGCCAAAACCGCCCAAAGCCCGGACTTGCCTGGGCTTTCTTTGTGGCATACTTGAGCCAAGCAAGGCGCGACAAGCGTCGGCAATTTAAAGGAAACGGGAGAGATCGATGAGCGGTTTGAAGATTTATGGCGCCACCCAGTCGCGCGCCTTTCGGGCGTTATGGGCGGCCAAGGAATTGGGTTTGGATTACGAACACGTCCAGGCCGATTTGAAGAGTCCCGATTTTCATAAGGTCAACCCCAACGCCAAGATGCCGGCGATGACGGATGGCACGATCGCCATCTTCGAATCGATGGCCATCAACCTCTATCTGGCGCGCAAGCACGACAAAGGCCTGTGGCCGAAATCGATCGACGACGAGGGATTGACCTTCCAATGGTCGTTCTGGGTCATGACCGAAGTGGAGAAGCCGCTGCTCAACGTGCTGATGGATGTCGTCGGCATGAAGAAAGACGCTAAAGCAGCCGACGAAGGCCGCGCCGCGCTGGAAAAGCCGTTTAACATTCTCAACATGTCGCTGGCCGGCAAGGACTACCTGTTGGGCGACAAGTTCACCATTGCCGATCTCAATGTCGCCTCGGTGATCAGCTGGGCCAAACCAGCCAAAATCGATCTCGATTCCTGGCCCAATTTGAAGGCCTGGCTCGAGCGCTGCACCACCCGCCCGGCAGCGATCGCCGCGCGCAAATAACCAACGACGCTCCGCCCCTCGGCTGCACCGTGCGTTTGCACCGAGCAATCCCTTTGGCGGCGGCGCTGGTGGTCGCCTGGGCGGCGTCTAGTGCCGTGCAAGCGCAGCCGGTGACGAGCCTGGCAGATGGCGGCAGTGGGCATATCGAGTTCGAATCGGTTACGCCGGGCAACATGCTCGACTATCTGCGCCGGCTCTATGCCCAGCCGCGCAGCGTCGTGGTTGGCGAATTGATGCTGCCGGCGGAGGGCGCGAACCTGCCGGCAGTTGTGATCGTCCACGGACCGGGCGGCGCCAGCAAAGGCCGCGAATTCGCCTGGGCGGCGCGGCTCAATTCGTGGGGCGTGGCAGCGTTCGTGCTGGACAGTTTCGCGCCGCGCGGCATTTTGCAGACCGCCACCGATCAAATGACCCTCAACACCTTGGCGATGAGCGCCGACGCGCTCAGTGCGTTGAAGCTATTGGCAACCCACCCGCGCATCGATCCCAAGCGCATCGCGGTGATGGGCTTCGCCAAAGGCGGCAACGTGGCGCTCAACACCGCACTGGAGCCGATCCGCCGCGCCGTGATCGGCAGCGAGTTGCGTTTCGCCGCACACATCGCCTTCTATCCGGCGTGCAATATCCGGCTGGTGTCGGCGATGGTCGACGGCTCCCCCATTCTGCATTTGCACGGCGATGCTGACGATTGGTCGGCGTACAAGCCGTGCCTGGGCTGGACCGACTGGTTCCGCGGCAAGGGCGCCAATGTCGAGGATAAAATCTATCCCGGCGCCGGTCAGGGCTTCGACGGCGACCAGGTCAAGCACTGGCATCCGCAGGTGCAGATCACCAATGGCTGCGCCGCCGAATTGGATATCGACAATTATGTGTTCCGCCGACTCGACAACGGCGAGACCCTTAAGAATCAAGCCGACACGGTGGAGTATTTCCGCCACTGCCGCTCGGTCGGCGCCAATTTCGGCGTCGACGCCCAAGCGCGCGACGCTGCCGTGGCCGACGTTCACCGCTTCCTGGGCGAGACGCTCGACCTGCGCAAGTAGCTCAGGCGTAGTTGGACAATTTGAGCAAATTGCCGTCGGGGTCGCGGAAATAGATCGACACGATCGGTCCCTGAGCGCCGGTGCGCTTGACCGGCCCATCCTCGATGTCAACGCCGCAGCCTTTCACATGTTCGATGGCCTGCGCGATCGGCATCCCCGTGATCATGCAGAAATCGCCGGTGCCCGAGCCTGGCGCTCTTGCATGCGGTTTGAATTCACTGCCGGCCTTATGCAGGTTGATCTTGTTGCGACTGAAATGCAGCGCCACTCGCGCCACGCCGCCAGCTGGCGGCACGAAGCGCTCGACCGTCATGCCCAGAACGCGGCTGTAGAAATCGCAGGTCGCGTCGATATCGTTAACGGTCAAAACGATGTGATCGAGCCGATCGACCTGCGGCGCGGCCATGACTATTCGGCGGCGACCGGCGTTATATCGACTTCATCGGCCGGCGTCGTGACGCCTGCTCGGGTCGCGGCTTTGATCTTGGCGTCCTTGGCCGAGGCGGCTTCTTCCTGCGGCAACAGCAACGCCGCCAACGCGGCGATCGCGATCATGCCGGCCAGGATGTAAAAGCCCAGCGCCAGACCGCCGGTATATTTCTCGATCAGGCTGATCATCCACACCGACACCGGTGCCGCGCCGAACGCCAGGATGTATTTCGAGCCGAACGCGATGCCGTGATATTTGGTCGGAGTGTAGCGGCCGATCAGGATGCTTTCGGCCGGTAGCGCACCGACGCTGAGCAAGGCCGACAGCATCGCCGCACCGATCAAGGGCAGATCGGTCAGCACCGCGATTGCTGCCATAACGGGAATCTGCAGCGCAAAGCACAGCAGATAGATCCATTTCAGCGGAAAACGGTCGGCCAGCTTGCCGGCGTGATACTGCATTACGCCCGAAACCGCATAGACGCTCGACACCGCGACGCCGATCCAGAAGATCTTGTCGCCTCTAATGCCCAGTGCGTCGTTGAAGAAGGCTTGAATAGCCGAAATCGTATCGGCGACGCGACCGTCGAACAACTTCGGCGATGAATTCTGCATAAACTGATAGATCACGCCGGAGAAGAACATCGTCACCATCAAGATGAAGAACACCTTGACCATGTCGCTCTTGCTGGGCGGCTTGCCCTTGGCGGCGGGCATCGGGCGGTCGCCGACCTTACCGGCGCGCCATTGCACCAACATGGCTGCGCCCACCGCCAGGCAGATCACGCCGGGTACCATGAAAGCCGCACGCCAGCTCACCAACGCAATCAGCAAGCCAACCACGATTCCGGCGGCGGCATTGCCCGCGCTGCCGAAAATACCGTTGATGCCTAGCGAGGCGCCCTGCTGGCCCGCGGTCCGCATGACCCAGGGAATGCCGACCGGATGATAGATGGCGGCGAACAGACCGATGCCACCCAGACCCACCGCCATCCACAGCAGATCTCCGGTTGGGGTGAATGCGCAGAAAATAGAAGAAAGCCCGATGCCGAAGAAGAACACCACGATCATGCCGGGCGAACTCCAGCGATCGGCCAACCAGCCGGCTGGCAAAGCCGCAGCAGCGGTCAAGATGGTGCTAACGGTCAGCAAGGTGATGAGTTCGTGATACGGCAGCTGCCAATCCACCACCAAGGCCAGCACGATGGTGGCGTAGAACGCCGTCATCATGTGCATCAGCATGTGCCCGGCGCTGGAATAGAACAGCTCCGGCTTGCCAGAGGCGGAAGATGGCGGGCCCTTCATGACGAACCTTTCTTAAGACGGCGCGCAGCTAAACACTAAGTACATGATGCCACCGGCGGTGCCATGCGGCAAATGCATGGCGCGCATCGGAGTCATGTGACCCCGGCCGATTAGGCCAGCGCCGTGCCTTCGCCAGGCGCAGTCTGCTCGGCCAGCCAGTCGAGATAGGCTGGATTGCCGCCTTCGATCGGCAAGGCCACCACGCAGGGGCAGTCGTAGGAATGCCGCTCGCGCACCAGTCGCGTCAGGCCCTCCAGCAGACTCCGCTGGGTTTTGAGGATCAGCACGGCCGCCGCCGCCGTCTCGATCGCGCCCTGCCAGCGATAGACCCACCGCATCCCCGGCAGGATGTTGGCGCAGGCTGCCAGTCGGTCGGCGACGGCGGCGCGGCCAATCTTTTCTGCTTCCTCGGGCGATGAAGCCGTCACGTAAACGAAAATCGGACCGTCCATAGCGTGTCCTTCCTGTCACAACGCAGATACAAAATTAATAATAGCCGCTATCGCTTTGACGCCAAGGGAGTTTCTCCCTATCTTTCAGCCATCGCCAATACTGTGTGGGGACACGGGGATGGCTATCGGTAATGTGGTGCGGCTGGACGAAGCCGCACGGGTCGACGTCGTCTCGGCGCTACCGAGCTTCGCCGAATTGGTCTATTTGCGCCGCGGCTTAAGCCAGCCCGGCGGCAAGCTTCCGCTATTCGATCTGGATGGTCAGCAAGTCGACGACGTCGTCGTGCGCCATTGCCTCGCCATGGGCTGGGCCGAACCTTGGTTCACCAATAAGCTCAATCCGGATTGGCTGGTGTGCAAGCTCACCGCGCAAGGACGTATCGCCGCCGGCGAAGCCTAAAGTATTGACCATGACGTGGCATGATTCGAACTTCACTGCGTCCGACGGCATAGCGCTATACGTCTATCGCTGGCCCGACGCGCTATCGCCGATTCGCGGCGTGGTGGCCATCGCCCATGGCATGGCCGAACATGCCGCGCGCTACGACGCTTTCGCACAATACCTGAACCAACGCGGCTACATCGTCGAAGCCCATGACCATCGCGGCCATGGCCGCACCGCGGCCAACGCCGCGGCGCTGGGTTTCTTCGCCGACGAAGGCGGCTGGAACCGCGTCGTTGCCGATCTGATCGAGCGCCTGGCCGATATGCGCCGGCGTTATCCCGACCAGAAGCTGGTGCTGTTCGGCCATTCGATGGGCTCGTTCATGGCGCAACAGATCATGTTCGAGGCGCCCGACGACATTAATGCCGTTGTGCTGTCGGGCAGCAGCGGCAAGCCCCTGCCCTTGGCGGCGCTCGGCCGCCTCGTGGCGCGCTTCGAGCGCATTCGTTTGGGTCAACACGGCAGATCGACCACCTTGGCCAAACTGACGTTCGGCGAATTCAACAAGAAGGTCGCGCCCAACCGCACGCCGTTCGATTGGTTGTCGCGCGATGCAGCGCAAGTCGATGCCTATGTCGCCGATCCGCTGTGCGGTTTTGCGTGTGCCACCCAAATGTGGATCGACCTGCTCGACGCCTTGCCCAAACTGGCAAAGCCGAAGAATCGGGAAAAAATTCCGCAAGAATTGCCCGTGTTGATCATGTCGGGCGATCGCGACCCCGTCGGGCTCAATCTCAGCGAACTGGTCAACGGCTACGACAAGATCGGAATGGCCAAGGTGACCACCAAGCTGTATCACGATGGCCGCCATGAGATGCTTCACGAGACAAATCGCGACGCGGTGTTTGCCGACATCGCTGCCTGGTTGGAGGGCGCGACTGTCTAGCCGGTGAAATCGGCCATCATGGCGTTGGCGATCTCGGTGCGGGTGATCACGCCCAGCACCTTCGATGCGCGCGGCACGCCGCCACCCTTGATCACCAGCGCTACGGCACGCCGCTTCCGGGTCAGACGCCGCATGATCGCCTGCAGAAAATCGTCGTCGCGCACCACGGTGAAGTCGCGCAGGATCGGCGCGGTCGGACTGTAAGAGCCGTCCTGGCCAGCCGGAATGACGCCGACTACGCGCTGGGCGTCGATCACCACCAAAAAGGCATTGCCGCTAGTTGGCGACCAGCCGGTTTCGGCGCGCGGCGTCAAAGCCTGCAATTCGACGCTGCCTACCACCCGCGCCATGATGCCCGCCGCGTGGCGAATCAAAAACATATGCGACTGGCGGTCCTTGGGGATGCGATGGCCGCGGCGCGCCAGCTTCAAGGTGTAGATGTTCTCAAACACCAGGACCCGGCGCAGGCCGATGGCGCAAGCCACCGCGATGATTGCCGGCACCGTCACGGCATAATCGCGCGTCATTTCGAATATCATCAGGATGGCGGTCATGGCCGCGCCGGTTGCGCCGCCAACGATGCCGGCCATGCCGATAATGGCGCACAGCACCGGGCTCAATCCCAAGTTGGGAAACAGCGACTGGCAAATGGCGCCGAAGCAGCCGCCCAACGTGGCCCCCAGAAACAGCGACGGCGAGAAGATGCCGCCCGAAGCGCCGGCGCCCAAGCTGACCGAGGTCGCCACCAGCTTGGTCGCGAACAGCAGGGCCAGCATCCAGGCCACTCCGATATTGCCGTGCAGTATGTCTTCAATGGTCGAATAGCCCACGCCTTGGGTGTGATAGTCGCCGAACGCGACGAACATGACGTACATCAGAACGCCGATGCTCAGCATGCCGATGGCGTTGAGCAAATAGGGATTGAGCTTGATGCCGTCGAACAGATCCTCGGTCCAATACAGCGTGCGCACGAACAACGCCGAGGCCAGGCCGCAAATCAGGCCCAGCGCAACGTATAGCGGCAGCAATTCGATCGATACCGAGGCCACCAGATCGGGCAGCCGTTCCAACGGCGCGCTGAACGCTGGCCCGACGCCGAAAAATTGCCGCCCGACGTAGGTGGCGGTGCCGGTCGCCAGCACCACCGGCAGGAAAGTGCGTGCGCTCAATTCCGGCAGCATCAATTCGACTGCGAACATCACCGCGCCTAGCGGCGTGTTGAAAGTGGCGGCGATGCCGGCACCGGCGCCGGCCGCGACCAGGGTGATGGTCTGCCAAGTGGCCAGCCGGCTTAGTTGCCCGATCGCCGAGCCGATGCCACTGCCGATCTGGATGATCGGTCCCTCGCGGCCGACCGAAGCGCCGCTGCCGATCGACAAGGCCGAGGCCAGCGACTTGATCAGCACCACCACCGGCCGG
>JBBSNV010000072.1:0-8084 GCA_038260375.1 Reyranellales bacterium | reverse complement strand
TGCGTGGGCTACGAGCTGGACGGCACGCGTGTCGATTACCTGCCGGCCGCCACCGCCAAGCAGGCGCGGGTGACGCCGATCTACGAAACCCTGGAAGGTTGGCGCGAAACCACGCATGGCGCGCGCTCTTATGCCGAACTGCCGGCCACTGCGATCAAATACGTCAAGCGCGTGGAGGAACTGATCGAAGCGCCCGTGGCGCTGCTTTCGACCAGCCCGCAGCGCGACGACACCATTTTGATGCGTGATCCGTTCAACGACTGACAAATCCGCCAAAAAATCTATAGTTGACGATGTAAATATACAGTGTTAATTATTTGCCATGCCAAGGGTTTTGACCGATTCCGACGTCGCCGATTTCCGCCAGCGCCTGCTGGATGCGGCGCTGCGGCGTTTTGCTGAAGAGGGGACATCGGGCATCAGCCTGCGCCGCCTGGCCTCGGATCTGGGCGTCAGCGCCACCACGCCGTATCGCTATTTCCACGACAAGGACGAGATTCTGGCGGCGTTGCGCGCCCAGGCGTTCGACCATTTCGCCGCCGTCTTGGAGCGCGCTTACGAGCGCTCCGCCGGCCAGCATCCCTTGCTGCGCGCCCAAGCGGTGTCGCGTGCCTATATCGACTTCGCGCTGGCCGATCCCGGCGCCTACCGCCTGATGTTCGACACCGCCCAAGGCGACGAGGAGCGCTACCCCGATCTGGCGCGCGCCGGCGAACGGGCCAAGCGCACCATGACCCGCCATGTCGACGGCATGATTGCCCAAGGCGTGGTCGATGGCGATGCCGACCTGATCGGCCACGTGTTCTGGTCGGCGATCCATGGCCTGCTGATGCTACGGCTGGCCGGCAAGATCGACGCCGCAGCCTTCGAGCGAATCCTGCTCACCAGCATGGAAGCGTTGAGCCGCGGCTTCGGCATGAATTTTCCTGAAGCATTCCCTGGGCAACCCAACAAGCGAGGCGCCAAATGAGCAAGCCATTTCCCGAGCATCAATATCTGCAGGGCAATTTCGCGCCGGTCTCGTTCGAGGCCGAGGCGCACGACCTGCCGGTAAAGGGCGAGCTGCCACGCGAATTGAACGGCACGCTGTACCGCAATGGACCCAATCCGCAATTCGCGCCGCGCGGTTTTTATCACTGGTTCGCCGGCGACGGCATGTTGCACGCTTTCAACATCGAGAACGGCAAGGCGTCGTATCGCAATCGCTGGGTGCGCACGCCCAAATTCGAGATCGAGAACAAGGCGGGCCAAGCGATGTTCGGCGCGTTCGGCAATCCGCTGGAATCCGATCCTTCGACTTTCGGCAAGGATGGCGGCGTCGCCAACACCAACATCGTGTGGCACGCCGGCAAGTTGATGGCGCTGGAGGAAGGGCACAAGCCGTTCGAGATCGATCCGGTGTCGCTGGCGCCGCGCGGCTATCAAGACTACGCCACCGCGCAGCTCTCGCGCATGACGGCGCATCCCAAGATCGATCCCGAGACCGGCGAGATGGTTTGCTTTGCCTATGGCAATGACGGTCCGCTGACTGCAGGGATGGCGTACTACGTCATCGATAAGCACGGCAAGTTGACCCGCTTCGACCGTTTCCAGGCGCCGTATGCGGCCATGGTGCACGACTTCCTGGTGACGCGCGATTTCGTGCTGTTCCCGATCATGCCGCTGACCGCCAGCATGGAACGTGCCATGAGCGGTAAGCCGGCCTTTGCTTGGGAACCCGACAAGGGCACGCATATCGGTGTGCTGCGCCGCGACGCGCCGATCGAGACCTTGCGCTGGTTCAAGGGCGACCCGTCCTACGTGTTCCATCCGATGAATGCGTGGAACGAGGGCAACAAGATCATGGCCGACGTGATGGAATATCCCGTGGCGCCGCTGTTCCCCAATCCGGACGGCTCGGTGACGCAGGATGCGCGGCGCACCGCCAATCTGACGCGCTGGACGTTCGATCTCGACGCCAACAGCGACGGCTTCACGCGCCAAGCGCTCGACGATCTGGCCGGCGAATTCCCGCGGTTCGACGAGCGTTACGCCGGGCTGAAATATCGTCACGGCTATTACGCCGCTCACACCTCGGACAATCCCAATGTCGGCTTCAAAGCACTGGCGCATATCGATTTCAAGACCGGTAAGCGCACCTTGCACAGCCAAACCGGCGACGACGCGGTGAGCGAACCGGTGTTCGTGCCGCGCTCGGCCAATGCCGAGGAGGGCGATGGCTGGTTGTTGTCGGTGGTGTGGCGCGACGCCGATAAACGCTCCGATCTATGCGTGTTCGAGGCGCAAGATCTGGCGGCCGGACCGATCGCCACGGTGCAACTCACCACTCGTGTGCCGTTCGGCTTCCATGGCAATTGGCGGCCCTTGGCCCAATAAGGCAGCTCAATAGGGCGCTTCAGTCAGCAGTGTTTAGCGCTCCGACAGCGCGAGTTTGACGCCCAGCCCGACGAAGGCTCCAGCAAAGGCGCGGCGCATCCAGGTCAGGACGGATGGCCGTGCCAAGACGTGGCGGCGAATCGAGGCCGCGAACAAGCCGTAGAGCACGAACACGGCAAATGTCATGGCCATGAACACGCCGCTCAGCAGCGCCAAATGCGCCAGCGGCTGCGCGTCATCGGCGGTGACGAATTGCGGCAGGAAGGCGAAGAAGAAGATCGACAGCTTGGGATTGAGGATGTTGACCAAGACGGCATCGATCGTTACGCGCCAGGCCGAGCGCGCATGGATCTGCGGCTCGACCTGCAGCGCGCCGCGTTCGCGCCAGGCCTTCCAGGCCATGTAGAGCAGATAGGCGACGCCGACATATTTGATGGTGTCGAACGCCAATGCGCTGGCATGCAGCAGCGCCGCCAGGCCGGTGATCGCCGCCAGCATGTGCGGCACGATGCCCAAGGTGCAGCCGAACGCAGCCACCACGCTGGCGCGAAAGCCGCGCGAGAGGCCGGCCGACATGGTGTAGATCACGCCAATGCCGGGCGAGATCACGATGATCAGCGAGGTCAGCAGGAATTCCGGGCTCATGACTGCACTCCTTAGAGCAGCAGCCTAGGCGAGCATGTGGCTCGGTTCAATCGCTCGACGATCGCCGCAACAAAAAAGGCGGCGCCAGGGTTTTAATCCGGCGGCCGCCTTTTCGTTGTGAGTAGGAAGGTTAGCGGCTGGCGCGCGCCGCGGTGGCTTCCGCCGTCTTGCCGGCGATCCACGAGACCTGGTTCTTGATCGCTTTTTGCAGCTTGTCGAACGCCCGCGCTTCGATTTGGCGCACGCGTTCTGCGCCAAGCCATCCTGTTGGATGGCTCGGCAGTGGCGCCCGCCGTTACACTTCGCTATCGTTCAGTTCGCATCGAATAAGTGGCCGCGCCCAGGCGTAACCTATTGTGATGCACTCACCCGTCGATGCGGCGGAACGAAAGGATCGCGATGGCTGTTCCGCTCGCGCGCCGGGCCATGCTCGCTGGCTTGGCCGCGATACCGCTGGCCGGCGCCGCTTTGGCGACACGCCCGGCGCTGGCCCGTGGCGCTGGCGCGCTGAAAACGGCGGCGGCCCAGGGCAACCGCTTTTTCGGCAGCGCCGCGCGCATCGATCAGATCGACCGCGAGCCCGAGTTGCGGGCGGCGATCCTGCGCGATTGCTCCTACCTGACGCCGGAGACCGATCTGAAGTGGGCCGCGCTCGAGCCGCAACGTGGTGAGTTGAACCTGCGGCCGGCCGACGATCTGGCGAACTTTGCCCTGCGCAATGGCCTGCGCCTGCGTGGTCATACTTTGTTGTGGCACAAAAGCGTGCCGGCTTGGGCCGCCGATCAGCTTGCGGTCAAGCCGGACTGGCAGTTGATCGAGCGCTATTTCGCTTCGGTGATGCCGCGGTTTGGCGACGCGATCGATCAGTGGGATGTGATCAACGAACCGATTGAGACCGGTCACCGCATGGATGGCCTGCGCCCCGATATTTTCCTGCAGGCGTTCGGGCCGGATTATATCGCCCGTGCGTTGCGCGCGGCGCGCCTGTTCGCGCCACATGGGCTGCTGATGATCAACGAATTCGGCCTGGACTACGATATTCCGATCGAGCAAGACCGCCGCTATCTCTTGCTGCGTCTGCTCGAGAAACTCAAGCGCAGCGAGGTGCCGCTGGATGGGCTGGGCATCCAGGCCCATCTCGATCTGACCAAGGGACCGTTCAGCGAGAAAGTGTTTGAGGACTTCCTGCGCCAGGTTGCGGCGCTCGGCCTGCGCATTGTCGTTACCGAACTCGACGTCAGGGAGGCGGACCTGTCGGCGCCGTTGGCCCGGCGCGATCGCGCCGTGGCGGACTTGACGCGGCGTTATCTCGACGTGGCGCTGGCGCAGCCGGCGGTGATCGGCGTGTCGTGCTGGGGGCTGAGCGATGGCAATTCGTGGCTGCGGGCGGGCCATAGTTCCGGCGAGCCGCTCAATCGCGGACTGCCTTACGACGAGGCGTTCGCTACCACGCCGATGTATGGCGCGATCCGCGACGCCTTTCTCGCCGCGCCGCCGCGGATTTGAGGCTTCACACCACCATGCGACGGCCGGCTAGCTCGTCGAAACTGCGCTGGCTGCGGTCGACCGGCTTGCGGGCGGTGCGCACCCAGCGAATCAATTCCGCCATGCCCTGCTCGAAGTCGCGTTGCGGTCGAATGCCGAAGACTTTCTCGATGCGCGAAATGTCGGCAAAGCAGTGCCGAATATCGCCGACCCGATGCTTTTCGAGAATCTCGGGCGCGATATTTTTGCCCAACAGCCGCGCCAGAGTGCGGGCGATCTCGTTGATCGTGATCGATCGGCCGCTGCCGAAGTTGAAGGTCTCCCACACCGGCCGATCGCTTTCCAGCACGGTGGCGAAGGCATTGGCCACGTCCATGACATGGACGAAGTCGCGGCGCTGCTCGCCGTCTTCGAACACCAGCGGCGGCTGATCGTTGAGCAGGCGAGAGATGAAGATCGCCGCCACGCCGGTATAGGGGTTGCTCAGCGCCTGGCGCGAGCCATAGGCATTGAACAGGCGCAATGCCACGGTGGGAATGTTCAGCGCGCGGCCGACGACGATGAACATCTCCTCGTGGTCGCGCTTGTTGATGGCATAGAGCGATGCGGGTTCCAGCGGCTTGGTCTCGCTGGTCGGCACCGGCTCGAGCGTTTCGCCGTTCTGCACCAGCTCCCATTTGTGGCCGTTGAGCTGCTGGTGGCTACGCAGTTGCGGCGCCACGCGCGGTCCGGCCGCGCCGGCGCGATATTCGCCCTCGCCATAGATCGACATCGAGGACGCCACCGTCATGCGCTGCACCGTGTGGTTGCTGCGCGACAGCACTTCCAGCATATGCGCTGCCGCCATGGTGTTGTTGCGGGTGTAGTCGACGATATTGGTCATGCTCTGGCCCACACCGACCGAGGCCGCCAGATGCGCCAGATGGGTGATGCCGGGCAATGCATTCTCGAACACCCGCTCGTCCAGGATATTGCCCTTGATGCGCCGTGCCTTGGGGTTGAGATAGGTCGGCCAGCCGTCGTCGTCGAGCTCGCCATCGGCGTGGACCTGGGGCAACAGACAGTCCAGCACGCTGACTTCGAAGTCGCCCGCTATCAGGCGATCGACCAGGTGAGAACCGATAAAGCCCGCGCCGCCGGTGACGAGAACGTGGCCTTTGGACATGATCTAAACTCCTTACGTACCAATGAAAGATGCTTGCAACGGATGATCGATGGCTTGCAATGTCAGATCGGCCCCACTTGGGTGCGTTCGGCACTGCGCGGTTCGAGCAAACGCGGCCTATGTTCTTGTTGGATCTGTGCGCGTACCAACCTGTGATTGGCGTCGATCTTTTCGGTGCGCTCCCAGATCAGGCCTTCGTCGCGCAAATACATGCGCAAGCCGATGAACAATGGCACCAGCCACACCAGCCACCACACCATCAAGAACAGGGGGTTGACGCGTAGCATGTACCAGAGCCTGGCCCAGACGCTGTCGAGTACCAGCGCGGTTCGTTTCCATGTCGAGCGATACAGCGCGATCATGAACAGCGCATAGCTCGACAGAGACAGCGCGCTGAGCACCAGGGTCCATTCGGGCAGTACGCCGCGATGGTCGATGAAGCGCCAGGCAACCCAGGCGCCGAACGGCAGGCCGAAGGCATTGATGCCCAGCGACAGGCACGGCAGAAAGTTCAGCCACGCCTTGAACCGTTGCATCCGGGTCATGCCCATCAGGCGCAACGGCCGTCCCAGGCTTTGGAAGAAGCCACACACCCAACGCTTGCGTTGCGTGATGCCGTGCAAGATGGTGTTGGGCACTTCTTCGATCAGCGGATTGCGGATTATGCCCAGCCGCTTGCCGTTGACCCAAAAGCGCATGCCGACCTCGGGGTCCTCGATCGTCACCCAGGGGTGGAATCCGCCCAGCGGCACAAGGTCGGAGGCGCGGAAGAACAGGCCCTTGCCCAGCACCCAATAGGGCTGCCGCCCATTAGCCGACAAATGCGGGTATTTCATGCCGTCCCACGCCATGTGATCGAAGGCGTGCCAGCTTGCTGCCATGCTGTCATTGAGATTGCCGGCGATATTGGTGGCCTGCAGCACGTCGTAATGGCGCATGCCGGCAGCGGCGGCCAGGAAATGGTCGCGCGGCGGGCAGCTGTCGGCGTCGATGTAGTTGACCAGGAAGTCTTCGCCTTCGGCCAGGCGCGCAGCGATGTTGTAGAACGCGTAGATCAGCTGGCGGGTCTTCTTCGGCGGCAGGTTGCGATCGTGGGCTCGTGCGCCCTCATGCCACCAATAGGCCTTTGTCGTGTTGTCCCAGCTGCTCCACACCGCCTGCCAGGACGGGTGGCTGGTCGGCGGCACTTCGATAATATGAAGAAATGGAAAATCCGCCGCCATGTCGCGCAGGCTAGCGATGGTGTCGTGGTCGTCGTCGTTGGGTATGGCCACGACGCTGTATTTATCGGCCGGGTAGTCCAGTTTGGCGAGCGACAGAAACGTGGTGCGCATGGTCGCGGCCGCTTCGCGCAGCACCGGATAGAACATCACTATGTAGGGATATTCCTGCGGCGGAATGCGCCGCGCTTCGCTGACATCGACCCAGTTCACCGGTAGCGAGAACAGGTAGAGGTCGACGCCCATTACCAGCAGATACAGCCCCTGCGTGAAGACAAAGACAGCCAGAACAGCAACCGGCAGGTAAGCATCGAGGTCGGCGTGCCAATGGAACATGGGAAATCTCCGCCCGGCTCAGACTGGGGCGTAGCGACGCTCGAGCATGCTCGAGCGCAACGAATTGCTGGCCAACATCTGTGCGAAATAGGCAATGGTGCGCTGTAGCCCGTCGGGCAGGTCGATTTGCGGCGACCAGGTCAGCAGCGCCCGTGCCCGCGCGATATCGGGCCGGCGACGGCGCGGATCGTCGACCGGAAGCGGCCGATTGACGATGCGCGACTGCGATCCCGTCAGCCCAACTACCATGTGCGCCAGTTCACCCACCGTGGTCTCATTGGGGTTGCCGATATTGACCGGTCCGGTCACATCGCCCCCCGAGCGCATCAGCCGCAACAGACCCTCGACCAGATCGTCGACATAGCAGAACGAGCGCGTCTGGCTGCCGTCGCCGTAAATGGTGATGTCCTCGTTGTTGAGCGCCTGGATGATGAAATTGGACACCACCCGCCCATCGTCGGGCTGCATGCGCGGCCCATAGGTGTTGAAGATGCGGACGATTTTCACCGTCAGGCCGTTTTGCGCGGCGTAATCGGTGAACAACGTTTCGGCGAAGCGCTTGCCTTCGTCGTAGCAGGAGCGTGGGCCCACCGGATTGACGTTGCCGCAATAGGTCTCGGTTTGCGGATGCACGTCGGGATCGCCGTAGATTTCCGACGTCGACGCCTGGAACACGCGCGCGCCGTCGCGGGCGGCGCGTTCCAGCACGTTGAGCGCACCCAGCACACAGGTCGTGGCGGTGCGCACCCGGTCGGCCTGGTAGTGCGGCGGCGAGGCAGGACAGGCGAGGTTGTAGATTTCGTCGAAGCGCTCGTGCAGAGCGGGCAGCGGCGCCGTGATGTCGTGATCGATAACCT